>NZ_JBXASU010000105.1:0-24009 GCF_058809705.1 Cupriavidus sp. MPR-AND1C
GGCGCCCCCACGCTTGCCGCCGCCACGTACGCCAGCCCCCAGCAGGCGCTGGTCGCCGGCGCAGCGCTGCCGCTGGTGATCTACGGCTATGCGCTCATCGAGACGCTGCGCACCTGCCGCCTGCAGACCTCGGTTTGCGCCGCCACCGGCTATGGCCGCGCGCCGATGAACACGTTGTCCGCCAGCGAGCGCCAGTGGACGCATGAGGACCGCGACATCGTCACCCCGGCCAACGACCTGCTGTACTTCTGCGGCTGGGTCAACCTGGCCGATGGCCCGGTGACGCTGCGCATTCCGCCGCTGCCCGACCCGGGCCGCTACTACGTGATCGAGCTGCTCGACGTGCACACCAACAACTTCGAGAACCTGGGGCCACGCAATGTCGCTGCCGAAGGCGGCGAGATCGAGCTGGTCGGCCCGGGCCAGAAGGCCGGCGGCGCGCACGCGGTATCGTGCCCGAGCTCGCTGGTCTGGCTGCTCGGCCGCGTGCTGGTGCAGGGGCCGAATGACCTGGCGGTGGCGCGCGCCTTTGAGCAGGGCTTCGCGCTGACCCGCACGCCGGGCGCGGCGCGTCCGCGCTGCGTGGACCAGTGGCAAGACAGCGGCCGACCGGCGCTGGACTTCTTCCACAACCTCTTCAACGCGCTGCGCGAGTTCCCGCCAGCGGCAGAGGAACTGGGCATCCTGACGCTGTTGCGCAAGGCCGGCATCCGGCTGGAAGACGATATCGATTTCGCGGCGCTGCGCCCGGCCATCGTGGCCGGGCTGGAAAGCGCCTACGCGCAAGGCATGGCGGTGATCGAGGCCCATACCCGCAGCCAGGGCCGCAAGTGCTGGGGCTACAGCCTGAAGCTGGGCATGTACGGCGACGACTGGCTGCAGCGCGCCTGCACCGCGATGAAGGGCCTGGGCGCGCTGCGCGCGGACGAGGCGATTTATGCCATGGCCGATTTCGATGCGGACGGCGCGCCGCTCGATGGCCGTCGCCGTTACGAGCTGCGCTTCGCGCCCGGCATGCTGCCGCCCGCGCAAGCGTTCTGGTCGGTGTCGCTGTACGGCGAGGATCGTTACTTCAGCGCCAACGAGATCGGCCGCTACGCCGTGGGCGACCGCACGCCGGGCTTGCGCATGGAGGCCGATGGCAGCCTGGTGATTCCCATCTCGCACGCGCGAGCGCAGCAGCAGGAGAACTGGCTGCCTGCGCCCGCTGGCGCGTTCTACCTGATCCTGCGGCTCTACCATCCCGCGCCGTCTTTCCTGCAAGGCCAGTACACCATCCCGGCCGTGCGCCGCGTCGATTGAGTCAACCAGATCATGGAGGCCACCATGCACCAGACCGTATCCGCCGCGCCCGCTCTCGACGCCATCCGTTACACGCTGCCCCTTTACGAAATGGCGCGCATGCGCGCCGCCACCTGCCCGCGCCGCAATAGCGCCGGCGTGTTCGCCGCGCAGCAGCCCGATGTCCCGGTGCGCTGGATCAATCATTTCATTCACACGCGCCAGTTGCTTGGCCCGCAGCATCGCCAGGTGGTCACGCCCAATAACGACACGCTCTACAGCAACGCCTGGATGGACCTGTCGCAAGGGCCGCTGCTGCTGGACGTGCCCGATAGCGTGGGCCGCTACTACGTGCTCGGCCTGCTCGATTTCTATACCAATCCCTTTGGCTATATCGGCACCCGCACCACGGGCAACGGGCGCGGCCGCTTCTTGCTGCATGGCCCGCGCTGGCAGGGCGACGTGCCGGCTGGCGCCACCGCCATCGCCTGCCCCACGGATGCGGTGTGGCTGCTCGGCCGCGTGCTGGTGGATGGCGAAGCCGACCTGCCGGCCGTGCACGCGCTGCAGGACCAGTTCCGCCTGAGCACGCTGGCCGGGGCGAGCGCCGCGCGGGCCTTCGATGTGGGCATGCAGCCTGGCGAGCATCTGGGCGATCCGCGCCGCTATGCCGAGGTGGTCAACCAGGCGCTGCGCGAGAACCCGCCGCCGCCGGCTGAGGCAGGGCTGGTGGCGGGCTTCGCGCCTTTTGGCATTGGCGCGGATTGCGATGCGGCCGCGCTTGGCGACGATGCGCTTGCCCGCCTGGGCGACGCCATCCAGGCGGTGCTTGCCGAACTGGCGACGCCGCTGCCGTCCGACCTCGGCGGCGGCTGGACCCTGCCGGTGGAAATCCGCGAATCGTTCGGCACGCGTTTCGCCGAGCGCGCGCTGGTGGCGCGCAACTATATCGGCGCGCTCGGCGTGCAAGAGGCGATGTACGTGATGGCCGACCGCGACAGCGAGGGCGCGCCGCTCGATGGCCGCGTCGGCTACGAACTGGTCTTCCCGGCCGGTGCGCTGCCGCAGGTGGGCGCGTTCTGGTCGCTCACCATGTATGGCAAGGCCGACTGCATGCTGGTCGACAACGCGCTGGGGCGCTACTCGCTGGGCGACCGCTCGCCGAGCTTGCGCCATGCGCCGGACGGCAGCCTGCGGCTGCGCCTGTCGGCCACGCCGCCGGCCGACCCGGCGCACGAAGGCAACTGGCTGCCCGCGCCCGCAGGCCCGTTCTACGTAACGCTGCGGCTCTACGTGCCCCAGCCCGCGCATCTCGACAAGACCTTTGTCTATCCGCCGATCCGCCGGCTGGCGGGTGCAGCCGCTTCGTCCAAGGAGCGGTCATGACACTGAACTCGCACAAGCGCAGGCAAGTGCTGCGCCTGGCCGGCAATGCCGTGCTGTTGGCCGCGGGCGGCGGTGCGCTGGCGCCGGTGCAGGCCGAGGAATTTCCGTCGCATCCGGTGCGCCTGGTATCGCCCTACGGCCCGGGCGGCTCCAACGACATCTCGGCGCGCTTGCTCAGCGAGGGGCTCAGCCGCAAGTACAAGCAACAGTTCGTGGTGGAGAACAAGCCCGGCGCTGGCACGCGCGTGGCCAACGAGCAGGTCGCGCGTGCCACGCCGGACGGCTACACCCTGTTGTGGGCGGCGGCGCCGTTTGCCATCAACGCGGCGGCAGGGCTATCCCAGCATTACGACATCCGCAAGGACTTCGTGGCAGTGGGGCCGCGCGTGCTCGGGCCGATATTCCTGATCGTCAACGCAGATTCGCCGGTACGCACGGTGGCGGATTTCGTGCGCATGGCGCGTGATAAGAAGGACGGCGTGACCTTCGCCTCGCCGGGCATCGGCTCGGGGCCGCACCTGACCGCCGAGCTCTTCGCCGCCCAGGCGAAATTCAAGGGCCTCAACGTGCATTACCGCGGCGACTCCACGGCCTACACCGAGTTGCTTGCGGGGCGGGTCGACGCTACGTTGACCGCCATCACTACCGCGCTGCCATTCATCAAGGCCGGCAAGCTGCGCGTGATCGCGGTGTCCGCCGAGCAGCGCACGCCGGTGTATCCGGACGCGCCCACGTTCGGCGAGCAAGGCTATCCCGGGGTGGTGGGTTACGGCTGGTTCGGGCTGATCGCGCCGGCGGGCACGCCGCCGGCCATCGTGCAGCAGCTCAACCGGGACGCTAACGCGGTGCTGGCCGATGCGCAGACGCGCAGCAAGCTGATCGGCCTCGGGCTGCAGCCGGAGGCGGGCGACAGCGCATCGTTCGCGCGCTTCATCGATGCCGAGGTGGCCAGGTGGGGGCCACTGATCAGGTCGGCGGGGATCAAGCTGGAATAGGGTACGGCGCGGCGTTCACTTCCGGCTTTCGCTACCGGTTTTCGCGCAACAGCCCGCCCGCTTCAGTCCGCCGCGTTCCCTTTGTTGTATCCGGCATACGTTTATCCACTCCGGCAAATTGTGGATCAAGCTGCTCTGCGCCGAGGGTTTGCACGGCTAACCCGCGCGGCGGCTTGGTGCACGGGGCAGCGAGAGCCCCGCAGGTTAGGCAACCGGCACTTAGCGGGTGCATGCGCCGCTGTTCAAGGACGGGCAATTGCCCTATCGTGACGACCTTCCCCGCCAACTCTGCGCGGCGATTTCACCGTCTTGTCCCGTTTTGCCGCGGATTGTCCAGGTTTGCCCATGTCCCGCTCTCTATCATGCATCGCGCGCCGCTTGCGCACGCTGGTGTCAGGTTGTCAGTTGCTGCCGATGCTGCTTGCATTGGCGGCGCTAGCCTTGGGGCCGCAGCATGCCAGGGCCGCGGATCACCCTGCGCAGCCGGCCAGGCAATCCACCGCCGGCGTCGCCACCGACGTCGCCACCGAAGTTGCCGAGCAAGCCGCCCCCCCCGCCGTGCCGGGCAAGCGAGCACGCGTGTGCCTGGTGCTGTCCGGGGGCGGTGCGCGCGGCTACGCGCATATCGGCGTGATCCGGGCGCTGGAGAAGATGCACGTGCCGATCGACTGCATCGCGGCCACCAGCATGGGCGCCGTGGTGGGTGGCTTGTACGCCAGCGGCTTGTCGGCGGGCGAGCTGGAGGCCAAGCTGTCGCACATCAACCTGAGCGATATCGCCTTTGACCGCAACGAGCGTGCCGAACTGCCGCAGGCGCAGCGCGAGGACGACCTCCAGTATCCGATCGGCATCTCGGCCGGCTACGGTGACGGCAAGATCAAGTTCCCCACCGGCCTGGTCCAAGGCAACCGCCTGCTGGCGCTGCTGCAGAACCTGACCCCGCATCTGCCGGCCGACGACGCCTTCGACAAGCTGCCGACGCCGTTTCGCACCATTGCCACCGACCTGGGCACCGGCGTGCCTGTCGTGCTGGACCACGGCTCGCTGCCGCGTGCCATTCGCGCCAGCGTGGCCGTGCCGGGATTGTTCGCGCCGATCAAGGTGAACGGGCGCGTGCTGGTCGATGGCGGGCTGGTCAGCAACCTGCCGGTGCAGCTCGCGCGCGACATGGGCGCCGACGTGATCATCGCGGTCAATATCGCCTCGCCGCTGGATGACCCCGAGAGCCTGGACTCGCCGGCGGCGGTGACGCAGCAGATGGTCACCATCCTGACCAACCAGAACGTGGCCACGCAAAAGGCGCTGCTCAAGCCGGGCGACGTGCTGATCGAGCCCCAGCTGGGTGACTTGTCGTTCACCGATTTCTCGCGCGCCAACGACGGCATCCAGGGCGGCTGGAATGCGGTGCTGGCGGCCGAGCCCAAGCTCGCGTCGCTGACGCTGCCGGAGGACGCCTGGCAGACCTACCTGGCGGCGCGCAAGGGCAGCCAGGCGGTGGCGGGCCCGGTGCGCATCGATGCCATCCAGATCCGGTCGCAAGGCCGCATTCCGGCCAGCTTCGTGCGCAAGTACCTGGGCGTCAACGAAGGCGACACCTACGACGCGGTCACGCTTAACCGCGAGATGGCGCAGCTCTCCACGTCGGGCGATTTCGAGACCGTGGCGCAGGAACTGGTCACCGAAGACGGCCGTAATGTGCTGAAGGTCGAGGCGCAGCAAAAGTCCTGGGGCCCGCAGTTCCTGCTGTTCGGCTTCGGCGTGTCCAATACCTTCAACGGCCAGGGCGGGTTCAACCTGCAACTGGGGCATCGCTATCCGTGGATCACGCCCGGCGGGCTGGAATGGCGCAATGACATCGTGCTGGGCAGTACCCAGGCCAAGTGGCGCACCGAGCTGCGCCAGCCGGTGTTCGACCGGCTGGGCTTCTATCTTGCCCCGTACGCGGAATACGGGCGCAAGCGCGTCGATCTGTACGCCGACACCGCGCCCAACCGCAATACCGATCCGCTGACCGCCTACCGGATCGAGACCGCCGTCGCCGGCCTGGACCTGGGTGTGCCACTGGGCCGCCTTGGCGAGTTCCGGGCGGGTGTGAACTACCAGCAGGTCAACTACTCGGCCCTCTATAACCTGCCGATCAACACCGGCCGGCTGTTCCCGCACGCCCGCGTACGCCAGCCGACCATACGCGCCCAGCTCACCATCGACCAGCTCGACGATCCGCTATTCCCGCGCACCGGCTACTACCTGCTGGCAACCAATGAGCTGGCCTTCGGCGGCACCGACAACCGCTTCAACGATGCCCATGCCAAGGCGCTCTGGGCCACCAGCTACGGCCGCCACACCTTGAACCTGGCGGCGGAGGCGGCAGCCACCTATGGCGATCACCGCAGCGACAACAGCGTCAGCGGTGGCCTGGGCTTTACGCTGGGCGGTTTCCAGCATCTTTCGGCCTACGCACAGGACCAGTTCTCCGGCAACTACCTGCTGTATGGCCGCCTGACCTACCTGAATGACCTGCGCGAGTTCATCCTGCCGGGGCTGCGCACCACCGTGGTGGGCGCCAGCCTGGAGGCGGGCGACGTCTGGCTGCGGCGCAAGAATTTCGGCAATGGCCCGTTCAAGACCAGCGCCAGCCTGTTTATCGGCGGCAATAGCGCGATCGGTCCGCTGTACTTCGGCTTTGCCGCGGCGCCGCAGGGGGTATGGAACCTGTACCTGCAGCTGGGCCGCGTGTTCTAGCCCGCAGGCGCCGGCAGGGGCTCGGTGGCGCTCACCGCGTTGTCGGCGCTGTCGGCCGGCCGGAAGGTCACGGCAGAGATGCGCCCGTTGCGCATGCGCAGGGTTTGCGTGCCCTGGCTGTGCCGGGCCTCGCCGTTCATGACGGAGGAGGCCGCGACGTCGATCTGCGCGCTGGCGCCCTCGATGCGCGGCGGCGCGGTGACGGTGATGCGCACCGTCTTGCCGGCGATTTCCTCCAGCTTGGCAAACATGCCGATGACGGCGTCGCGGTCGTCATAGCTTCCCGCCAGCGGATGCTCGCCCTGGTGGCGCCAGCGCACGCCGGGCTCCAGCAGCGGGAACAGCGCTTCGAATTGTCCGCTGGTGAGGGCCTGCAGGTATTCGTTTACCACGGCGGCGACGGCTTCCCCGGTCATGGGCACTTCTACCCTGGCCCGCGCCGGGCGGCGCGCCTGCGCCGGGTCGAAGCCGAGGAACTCGAGCACGTTGCTGACCACCAGCTCGCGGTCGTTGTCCACGCAGATCATGTGATAGCTGTTTTCCACCACCACCTTGCGCACGTTGGGGACCGTGGCTTCCAGGAAGTCGGCCGAGCGCAGGCTGGTCAGCTCGTCCTCGCGCGCGTTCACCACCAGCGTGGGGCAGGCGATGCGGTGGGCGCCGTCGAGCACCCAGCCGCGCAGCCGGTCCACCTGGCGGATGCAGGCCAGCGGCACCCAGCGGTAGTGGAAGTTGTCGCCGCGTTCGAACTTGGCTTTGACGATGGCGCGCACCAGGTCGTTCTTGATGCCGAACGGCTCGTCTTCCTCCACCCGCATGCGCGCGGGCAGCGTGGGGATGTGATAGACCAGGTGCCGCAGCGCGCGGTACCAGGGCGTGGACCAGCCGTCGATGTAGACCGGGGCCGCCAGCGCGATCAGCCGGCCCTTGGTGTGCTGGCGGCGCTCGGCCAGCGCCAGGGCCAGAAGCCCGCCCAGGCACATGCCCATGATATGAAAGGTTTCGTACTGCCCGGCCAGTTCATCGTATGCCTGCGTGACGGTGTCGAGCCATTGCTCGGCCCGCACGGGCACCAGGTCCTCGGGCGTGCCTGCGTGTCCTGGCAGCGTCACCGCGTGGGTTTCCACCCCGGCGCGCCGCAGGGCCTTGTGCATCGGGCCGAGGTCGAACTGCGTGCCGCCCAAGCCATGGATGAGCAGGGCCCCCGTGCCGCTGCCCTTGAGAGCCGTCATGCTGCGTCGCGCTCCTCGATCACAGCCGCGCCTTGCAGGCGCCATGCGCCGGCAATGACCGCCACGGTCTCGTCACCGTCCAGCAGCGGGCTGCTCATGTCCAGCACCATGGTGCAGTCGCCCGCGGGCAGCATCAGGCGAAAGAGCAGGTCGGTGCGGGTTGCGCTACCCCCGTCGCCCCCCCCGTCGCCGTCGCTCTCGCGCAGCCAGCGGTCGCGCACCCGGGACCGGTCGTCGGCATGCACGTGAGCCAGTACATTGTCGAGATTGCCGAAGGCATCTTCTCGCACCCCTAGCGAGCGTTCCACGTCGCCGCTCCAGCGCAGCGTGCCGCTGCGCGGGTCCAGGCAATAGACCAGCTGGCCGCTGGCCGCGAGTGCCAGCTTGACATCATTCTGGCGCTGCGCCGACTGCAGGTGCAGTTGCTCGCGGCTGGTGCGCAGCGTACTGATCAGCAGCGTCAGCAAGGCGGCCACGGCCAGGTATAGCTGGGCCTCCATCAGCGAGCGGCCATGGTGGGCCGCGCTTTCGGCGAACGGGCCATCGCCCTGGCCGGTATTGACCAGCACGAACAGCGCCAGGATCGCCACCGCGACCGAGCCGCCCCGGCCGCCCCACAGCAGCGTCACCACTGCAGCGAAGAACAGGGGGATATAGGTCAGCGCAAACACCACGCCGGCAGGCAGCGGGCCCAGGCTCTTGTTGTCGAAGATAAAGAAGGTGGTCAGCACCAGCGCGGCGAACGCGCCCAGGCCAAACAGGAAATCGCCGCCGCTCATGCCGCCTGAGCGCATGGCGCGAAAGCGCGACCAGCCCGCCAGCACCGGCGTGACGATCAGCACCCCCACCAGGTCGGACGCGGCCCAGACGCGCGCGGTGCGCCAGAACGGCACGTCCTCCATGATCGTGAACCAGCCCGCGCCCACCGCCGCGCTGGCGGCGCTGCTGACCACCCCGGCGATCAGCACGCCGCGCACGAAGGCCAGCCCTTCGAGCGAGAAGTGCGTGCGCCTGACCAGCGCCACGCCCACTGCCGCAAAGCCGATCTCGTCGAGCGAGAACAGCATCAGGCGCAGCGTGTCGCGCCCCTCCACCCAGCCCAGCAGCATCTGCGCGGCGAAGAACGCCAGCCCTACCGGCAGCCAGCGCGGCATCGGCGTGAGCATGAACGCGGCCACGGTCACGCCGGCCGGCAGCCAGATATAGCCAGTGGCGGAGAACGGGCCGTTGAGCTTGTGCGAGATGTAGCCGGAGCAGAAGTACAGTGCAGCCCACAAAAACAGGACGACGGCTCGGTTGGTTGGTTTCACGTTGGCTTTCCTTGGCTGATGCCCGGGCACGGATGCGAGGCCGGCGCGCGGCGGCCAGCCGTTATCTGAACGCGCCAGGCCGGCAAGCGGCTGACGCAATGGCGCGGCCGGGCAGGGGCATCATAAGCCTGCACAGGGATTTCTATCATGGCGCCATGTAATAAAATCGTCACAATTAAGGGTGTTCGCGGGTGTCCGGCAACGAGCGCGGCCACGAGCCCGGCCAGGACTCGCCCCGGCGCACGCCGGCAACGCAAGGCCGCAATATAAACGAGGAGAAAAGACCTGATGGCGAAGTACACATTAAATAACCGATTCCTGCCCGGCTTGCCGGTGCTGCTGGCCTGCGCCGCACTGCCGCTGGCACTGGGCGCGGCCCCCGCTGCTGCCGCCTGGCCGGAAAAACCGATCCGCCTGGTGGTGGGCTTCCCGCCGGGTGGCCCGGTCGACACCCACGCCCGCATCCTCGCCGAAAAGCTGCAGCCGATCCTGGGCCAGTCAGTGGTGCTGGACTATAAGGCCGGCGCGGCCGGCAACATCGGCTCGGATTCCGTCGCCAAGGCCGCGCCGGACGGCTACACGCTGTTGCTGGCCAACACCGGCCAGATGGCCATCAATGGCGCGCTCTATCCCAAGCTGCCGTATGTGATGCCGCGGGATTTTGCGCCGGTGGCCCGCACCGCGCTGATTCCGCTGGTCATGGTGGTCAATAACAACGTGCCGGCCCGCAACCTCAAGGAGTTCATTGGCTATGCGCGCGCCAATCCCGGCAAGCTGAATTTTGCCTCGGGCGGCAACGGCGGTATCTCCCACCTGATGCCGGAGATGTTCAAGCAGGCCAGCGGCACGTTTATCGTCCACATTCCCTACAAGGGCAGCGCCCCGGCTCTGACCGATGTGATGGGCGGCCAGGCGCAGATGATGGCCGACTCGATCCCGCTGTTCACGCAATACATCAAGGCCGGCAAGGTGCGCGCGCTGGCGGTGACGTCCAGGCATCGCTCGCCCGCCTTGCCTGACGTGCCGACCATGGAAGAGGCCGGGCTGAAGAACTTCGAGGTGGTCGGCTTCTACGGCATGCTGGCGCCCGCGGGCACGCCCAAGGAGGTGGTGGCCAAGCTGTCCGGCGCGCTGCAGACCGTGCTGGGCGAAGCCGATACCCGTGCCAAGCTGGAGCAGCAAGGCGCCGAGGCAGCCTGGCAGGGCCCGGAGGCCTTCGGCCAGACCATTGCCGCCGAGCAGAGGCGCTGGGGCCAGGTGATCAAGGCTTCGGGCGCGAAGATCGACTAAGCGGAGCACGCCGGTGCGGCCTGCCGCCGTGGCTTACCACTGCGCCAGCGCGGTACCCAGCTTGCTGGCCGGGCGCTCCCAGTGCATTGGCGCATCCTGCACCATGGCGGGCGGCTTGATCCGGCGTGCCGGGCCCCACGTGGTGTTCTCGGCGACTGCGGCCAGGTCGGCCGCCGTTTCGGGGGCCGGCATTGTTGCTTGGCCTTGCAGGACCGTGCCCGCCACCAAAAGATGCGCCGTGCGCGCCAGCGAGGCTCGCACCTCGCAGCCGGCGCCCGTCGCCAGGCGCTGCGCCAGCCCGCGGATGGCCGCTGTTGCCATCAGGTAGCCGGTGGCGTGGTCGATGGCCTGCACCGGCAGCGGCTTGGGATGGTCCAGGCCTGCGGCGCGCATGCCCGCATCGGCAATGCCGGTGCTCATCTGGATCAGGCTGTCGAAGCCGCGCCGGCCCTTCCAGGGCCCGCTCCAGCCATAGGCATCGAGCGACACATCCACCAGCGCGGGATTGATCTCGCGGCGCCGCCGCGCATCCAGCCCAAGCCGCGCCAGGGCTTCGGGACGGTAGCCGTGCACCATCACGTCGGCCTGGCTCAGCAGCCGCTCCAGCACCTGCCGGTCCGCCGCGCTTTTCAGATCGAGCCGGGCGCAGCGCTTGCCGAGCACCACTTCCGGCACGGTGCCTGGCTCTTCCCAGCCGGGTGGGTCGATGCGCAGCACATCGGCGCCAAAGCCGGCCAGGAAGCGGGTGGCCACCGGGCCCGCCAGGATCCGGGTCAGGTCCAGCACGCGGATGCCGCGCAACGGGCGATCCGGGGCAATGGCCCAGGCTGGCCGAGGCCCCGCAGCGCACGTTGTCCAGTGCATCAGCGGTTCGCTGTTGACGGCGATCCCCTGCGGATGGGCCGCCCATTCGGCCTCGGTGCGCATCGCCGCCGAGCAGCCGCCGTTCTCGACGATGGCGGTTTCCAGCGCGCTGGCTTCCCATCCGGATACGGCCCGGGCAATGGCGGCCTTGTCCGCTTGCGCCGCCACGCCAAGCACGGCGAGGGCAGCGTCGCGGTGATGTGGGGCGTTGGTGTGAAGACGGATCCAGCCGTCCTTGGCCCGGTAGTCGCCGGCAACCGGATCCCATTGCGGCGGCAATTCCCAGCCCTGCGGCCGCAGCGAAGTGCCGAACCATAGCGAAGCGAGACGTTGATCCACCTGGACACGCAGCGTATGCCCGCAGGCCTGGTGGATGAACTCGGCAATGGCCAGGGCGGCTGCGCCGACGGCGGCGGTGGCCAGGGCGGTGACGGGGAAGACCGCGGGCAAGTGACCGGCGCCGGCCACGGCAATGTGCTCCAGCCACGCGGCGTCCCCGTGCACGCTGCGCCAGATCTCACCAAGGAAAGGGGTGGCGGCGGTCGTGGGACTCGTGGCTGAAAGCATGGATTCTCCGGGGCCGGGCATGGTGCGTTCTCCGTTGGGGGGCAGGAATTCGTGCTTTGCAGCATAGGCTCCTTGTTTTAATAGTCAATATTGATTAACTTAATCAACTTGTTGATCGATTTTGTCGCCCGTGCCCCGCTACCTGACTTCCTCCGAAGCCGCCGCCCAGCTTGGCGTGTCCCGCCAGACGCTCTATGCCTATGTCAGCCGTGGCTTGCTGCACGCGCACGATGGCGAAACCCACCGCGAGAGCCGCTATCTCGCCGACGACGTTGCGCGCCTGGCCGGCCAGCGCACACGTGGCCGCAAGCCTCGCGAGGTGGCCAAGGCCACGTTGAGCTGGGGTTTGCCGGTGCTGGAATCGGGGATCACCTTGATTGAGGACGGGCGGCTCTACTACCGGGGTATGGATGCCGTTGCGTTGGCCGCGTCGGACACCGTGGAAGCGGTGGCCGCATTGCTGTGGCAGTGCCCCCAGGACGCGGCGTTTGGCGCAGCGCCGCTTGCGCCGGCGCACCTCGCGGCAATGCAGGCGGCCTTCTCCGGGCGGCGCAGCGAGGAGGCGCTGCTGCCGCTGTTTACCATCGCCAGCGAAGACGACCCCACGGCGCAGTGGCAAAGGTCACCGGAACGCCTTGCCGAGGGCTGCGGCGCGCTGGTGCGTTTGCTGGCGGCCTGCCTGCTGCACACGGCGCCCGCCAGCGCGCCGGTCCATCGGCAATGCGCCAGCGCCTGGCAGGTGGACGAAGAGGGCGCGGACCTGATCCGCATGGCGCTGGTGCTCTGCGCCGACCATGAGCTGAACGCGTCGAGCTTCACGTCCCGCTGCGTGGCGTCCACCGGCGCCAGCCTGCGCGCATCCGTGGTCGCTGGGCTGGCCGCGCTGACCGGCGGCCTGCATGGCGGGACCACCGCCCGCGTGGAGGCTCTCTGGGACGAACTCGGCGAGGCCCAGCCCGCATCGAAGCTGCGCGAGCGGCTTGCCCGCGGCGAGAACCTGCCGGGGTTTGGCCATCATCTCTACCCCGCCGGCGACATCCGCGCCGCCGGCCTGCTGGCACGGATACTCCCGCATCACCCGCAATGGCAAGCGTTCATCGACGACGCTTTCGCGCTGGTGGGGCAGCGGCCATCGATCGATTTTGCACTGGTGGCGCTGCGCCGGCATCTGCGGCTGCCGCCCGGCGCGGCCTTCGGCATGTTCGCGCTTGGCCGCTCCATCGGCTGGATCGCGCACGCGCTGGAGCAGCGTGCGGATGCCGAGCTGATCCGCCCGCGTGCCGCATACGTCGGCCCGCGCCCAGGCTAGCCTGGATCAAGGATGTGGCGCCGCGGATTGTGCTGCGCGGTGCTGCAAGCGCAGCACCGCGTCGCGCGCGGCAGCGCCAAGCTCGGCAAGGTCCAGCCCCGGAATCGCATCATGCTCCACCACCACGCGGCCAGCCACGAGCAGCGCGCGCAGAGCTGGCCGCCCACCGCTGGCCACGGGCGCGATGGCCGGATCGTGCAGGCCAAAGCAGCGCGGGTCGTCGAGCCGGTAGATGGCGAGGTCGGCCACCTTGCCCGGCTGCAGCGTGCCCACCGCATCCAGGCCAAGCACCGCCGCGCCGCCCGCCGTGCCCCAGCGCACGACGTCTTCCACGCGCGCGGCGTCAGCGCCGCCTTCATGGTCGCCACCCTCGGCGCGCGGGCGGGCGCCATGGCCTCGCCGCGCGCGCTGCAGCAGCCATGCCGCATGCGCCTCGGAGATCATGTCGGCCGCTTCGTTGGAGGCGGCGCCGTCCACCCCGATCGACACCGGCACCCCGGCGGCTTCCAGCGCCGGGATGTTCGCGATGCCGCTGCCCAGCCTGCCGTTGCTTTGCGGGCAGTGCGCGATACCAGTGCCGGTTGCGCCGAGCTGGCGGATTTCGTCCGCGCCCAGTTTCACCAGATGGGCGAACCAGACGTCGCTGCCCAGCCACTCGTGCTCGCCGCAGAAGGCCACGGGTGTCGTCTGGTACTTGTCGCGCGCGGCGTTCTGGTATTCCACCGTCTCCGACAAATGGCTGTGCAGCCGGATGCCAAGCCGGCGCGCGGTGCGCGCGCTGGTGCGCAACTCCTCGGGCGACATGGAGTAGAGTGGCGTGGTTGGCGCCATCACCACGCGCCGCATCGCATCCGGCGCGCGCTGGTGGTAGCGCGCGGTGAGCCGTTCGCAATCGCCCAGGAACTGGTCGAGCGTTTCGGGGCGCAACGCCTGCGGCAGTTCGCTCTCCAGCTGCCGCGTGCGGGTGGCGCCGCCACGGCACAGCACAAAGCGCAGCCCCAGCGCCTCGGCCTCCTCGAACAGGATGGCCGAGCTGTCATAGGGCATGCCGGGATAGTAGAGATAGTTGTGGTCCGCTACCGTGCCGCAGCCGCTGCGCACCAGTTCGATCAGGCCGATGCGGGCGGCAAGCCGGAAGGTGGCTTCGTCAAAGGCGGCGCGGAAGCGGTAAGGCGTAGCCCCGAGCCAGGGCGTGAGCGTCAGGTTCAGCCCCGGCGGATCGCCTTTGAGCAGCGACTGGAACAGGTGGTGATGGGTGTTGACCCAGGCCGGGTAGACCACGCAGTCGGTGGCATCAATGACTTGTTCGCCGGGGCGCGGTGCCAGCTTGCCGATGGCCTCGATGGCGGCGCCGGCCACGCGCAGGTCCGGGCCGGCATGGCGTTCGCCTTCACCTTCACCCTTGCCGTTACCATGAAGGCCGGTCAGGATGGCGGTGGCATTGCGGATCAGGACGGTGTTGGTCGTCATGCCAGTTCGCTCTCGTGCCAGTGGGACAGCGCCATGCGCGACACCACCACCATGGCGCCGAACAACGCGACGCCGGTTAGCGTGATCAGGAACAGCGCGGCAAACAAGCGCGGGATATTGAGGGCGAAGCCAGCCTGCAGGATCTGGTAGGCCAGCCCCGCGCCCGTGCCGCCGGTGCCCGCCACGAACTCCGCTACCACCGCGCCGATCAGCGCGAGGCCGCAGGAGATCCTCAGGCCGCCGAAGAAATACGGCAGCGCGCTGGGAATGCGCAGGCGGCGCAAGGTATCCCAGCGGCTCGCGCGGTTGATGCGGAACAGGTTGAGCAGGCCGGGGTTGACGCTGCGCAGTCCCAGCACCGTGTTGGAGATGATCGGGAACACGGCCACCATGGCCGCGCAGATCACCAGCGCCAGCGTCGGCTCCTTGACCCAGATGATGATCAGCGGCGCGATAGCCACCACCGGCGTGACCTGCAGCAGGATCGCGTAGGGAAACAGGCTGGCCTCGATCAGGCGGCTCTGCACGAAGATGAACGCCGCGGCGGTGCCGACCACCACGGCCAGCGCAAAGGCCAGCATGGTGATGCGCAGCGTCACCCATAGCGAGCCGCACAGCAGGCTCCAGTCTTCCGCCAGCGCATGGCCGATGGCGGTGGGCGTGGGGACCAGGTACACGGGTACGGCGAGCACGGTGCATGTCGCCTGCCAGGCGAGCAACAGCAGCACGCCGACGGCTAGCGGGGCGGCCACGCGCTGTACCGGGGGGCGCGACAATAGCGGGGGATTCATGGGGGGGCTCCTTGTTGTTTGCGGGACCGATGCTGCTGCCGGGCTTAGTGCTCGTTGGGGTCGACGCCGGTGTTGGCCTGCGCGAGCAGCGCTGACAACTGTGCGCAGTACTGCATGAAGGCGGGCGAAACACGGAAGGCCTCATCGCGGACCACGGGGCCTTCGATGGCCACGTCGGCAATCACGCGGCCCGGCCGTGCCGCCATCACCACTACGCGACTCGACAGGTAGACCGCCTCATAGATGCTGTGGGTGACGAAGACCACGGTGAGGCCGCGCTCGGCCCACAGCGCGCGCAGGTCAGCGTCGAGCTTGTTGCGGGTGAACTCGTCGAGCGCGCCAAAGGGTTCGTCCATCAGCAGCAGGTCCGGATTGTTCGCCAGCGCCCGCGCGATCGACACGCGCATCTGCATGCCACCCGACAACTCACGCGGAAAGACCGCGGCGAAGCGGCCCAGCCCCACCAGCGCCAGCGCGCGCTGCACGCGCTCGTTGGCGTCGGCGCGCGGCATGCGGGCCAGGTCCAGCGGCAGCCGCACGTTGTCGGCCACGCGCGCCCACGGCATCAGCGTGGCTTCCTGGAACACCATCGCCAGCGTGCGGCCGGCGCTGTCGGTGGCGGCGTTTGTTCCGTTCGGAAGGGATGGGTTGCCCCACCAGCGCATATGGCCCGCCGACGGCATTTCCAATCCGGCAAACAGCTTGAGCAAGGTGCTCTTGCCGCAGCCGGAGGGCCCCAGCAGCGAGACGAACTCGCCGGGCTTGATCGCCAGCTTGACGCGCTCCAGCGCGACGGTGCCGTTGGGGTAGGTCTTCTCGACCTGGTTGGCGAACAGCAGCGGTGCGCCGGCATCGCGCCGGCTGGTGCCAGCGGGCTCGCCGCCGGCGTCGGGCGCACGGCCGCTGGCGCTCGGGGCCGCGGCGGGGGCTTGCGTGATACTGCGAAAGAGTACGCTCATGGCTGTCTCCGTATGGAATGGTTCCAGGGGCTATCCGAACTCCGGCTTAACCGCGAACCACGGGAATGCGGAAGGTCTCCTTCTCGCCATGCCGGGTGAACAGTTCCATCAGCATCTTGCGCATCAGCAAGCCGGGCTTGTCGGATTCCATATGGAATTCAACGCGGCGGCGCGTGTCCACGCAGGCGTCGTAGTCGGTGGCTTCCAGGATGTCGCGGTCCTCGGCGACGATGGGCGCGTCCCAGTCGATCAGCTCCTGGGTCGAGCAGTCTTCCTCGCTGTCATTGCGGTACAGCCATTGCGACAGCATCACGCTCTTGTCGTCGATCGGCGTGGCGCAGTTGTAGATGATGTGATGGCGCCCGCTGGCCGGATAGGTGCAGCCGAAGCGGCGCGTGAACGGCAGGTCCCAGCGGTTGAACATATGGCGATGCGTGATCGGCTCGGTGGTGCCGGTCACACGGTGACCCGCCTCGATATTGCGGATCGGCACCAGCGTCTGCGCCTCGAAGCCCCACTCGCGCTGCAGCAGCTCGTACTTCTCCGGCTTGGGCTGCTCGGACAAACCAAAGTTGGCGCGGTGCACGAAGCTGAAGTGCGAGTTGTCGAAGGCGTTCTCCATCACGCGCAGCGAGCTGGTGTTCCACTTCTCGTAGAACTGGAAGATGCGGCGGTAGGTGGGGTCGCCATCCTCGGGGAAATCGGGGATGGGCTGCAGCGGATCGTCCAGCGCCACCCACACGTAGCCGTACTTCTCCTGCACGTGATAGGCCTGCACTTTCGCGCCAGAGGGAATGGCGTTGTCCGGCGCCTGCGGAATCCGCACGCAGCTGCCCGAGCAGTTGTATTCCCAGCCGTGGTAGCCGCAGACGATGTCGCCGCGCTCGTTGACCCAGCCCTTGGACAGGCGTGCGGTGCGGTGGCAGCAGCGGTCCTGCAGCGCCGCCGGCTTGCCATCGGCGCCCCTCCACAGCACCAGGTTCTCGCCCAGCAGGGTAAAGGGCTTGGGGCCGTGGTCGAGCATCGAGATCGGCATCAGGGCATACCAGAAGCGGCGCAGTACGGGTTGTTGGGTGACCAGCATGTCGAATATCCTTGTATGGGGTTGAGCTTGAACGGCGAGGCCGCGCGCTTCAGGGCATGACCTTCAGGTCTTTCACGAACTGCGTGGTGTAGGCCTGTTTCCAGTCGGTATCGGCCTTGAGCAGCCCGGCGCCCACCATGAAGTCGCGCGTCTTCTGCCAGCGCGCGTCGGTCATCACGCCGATGCCGTAGCGGGCCGCGTCGCCACCGCCAACCATGTGGTACTCCTTGAGTTTCTCCACGCCCCAGGCGAGCTGGTCATCCTTCATGTTGGGGTTTTCCTGCTTGATCAGCGCATTGGCCGGGGCAGGGTCCGCCAGGTAGCTCTTCCAGCCTTCCATGGTCGCCTTGACGAAGCGCGCGACCACGTCCGGCTTCTCTTTGACCGTCTTTTGCATGGCGACGATCGTGGTGCCGTAGGGCGGATAGCCATCGTCGGCGAACAGGAAGAAGCGCGTCTTGGCACCTGCCTTGCTGGCCGAGAACACTTCGGAAGAGGCATAGGCCTGCTGGGCCGCCTGCGGATCGGCAAAGAAGGGCTGCAGGTTGAAGGTGTAGACCCGCGACTGAGATTCCTCCAGCCTGTACTTGCCCTTGAGCCACGGCCACCACGTGGTGCGTCCCGAGGTGGAGACCAGCACCGTGCGGCTCTTCAGGTCGGCCAGGCTCTTGACGTCCTCGTGGGTCATCATGCCTTGCAGGTCGGTCTGGAAGGAGGTTGCCACGGTGGTCACCGGCACGCCTTGCTCCACGCTCTTGAGCACCTGCAGGTCATAGCCCATCAGGAAGTCGGCCTGGCCGCTGGTGAGGATCTGCATGCCGTTGACCTGCGGGCCACCCATGCGCACGGTGACATCGAGGTCGTACTTCTTGTAGATGCCTTTCGCTACCGCTTGATAAAAGCCGCCATGCTCCGCCTGGGCATACCAGGAGGTGAGGAACGTCACCTTGTCGGCGGCTAGCGCGGTGGCGGGGATGGCGGCGAGCGTGAGCGCGGCGCAGGCGCCGGTAATCAACAGGCGGCGCAATGGGGAAGGCGTCTTCATGGGGGCTCCTGTGCGGATGTTTGCGGGGGAAACCGAGGCGGGCACGGCGACAGGCGGGCGACGACGCGGGACGCAAGCGGCGCCATGGCCGGCAGAGGCGTCCGCGAAATGGAATAAGGGCGTGAAGATGGGGGACATCGTGGGCGCTCTCTTTTCTCTCGTGCCCGGCCTGGTGGCCGGATCCAAACGCCCGGATGCCTCGCGATGCGAGTCAACCGGGCGTGCGACCGGATGGTCGCGAGAGCAATGTCCCGCGCCGGCATGCGCCTGCCCGCTGGGGGAGGCGCATCGGCGCTAACCGCTTCTACTCGATGGTTTGTTCAGCAAGAGGTGTGCCAACGGCAGCGGTGAGCGCCGGGTTCCAAATGCGCCGGATCGTGGCATGCCGCTTGGCGGCGCTGGTGCAAGATCGCCTGCTTCGATGCGCGATGTGCACCAATTCGGTGAGCAGTGCGGTGGCCGGTGCGATCAGGAGTTGGCCCTGACCAGCCCGCCGCAGCGGCCTAGCGCGGTGGTGACACAGCACGCGTTGCCGGACCAGTCGCCACCGATCACCAGGCCATTGGGGCCAGCGATCAGGCGGCGATGGCACAGGCCGGGCACCAGCAGGGGTTCGGGTGACGTGGGCGCGCGCGCATCGCGCGGGCCGCCGCCCGGCGCACGCGCTGGTGGCACGTCCTCGGTCCACAAGTAGGCGGTGCCGCCCGGCACGGCCTGCACGGATTGCGGCGGCCCCCACTGCGCCTTGGCCTGCTCGATCGGGGCGGCTTGCCACGAATCCAGGATGCGCTGCATGGCGGATTGCTCGACGCTTGTGCAGCCGCCCAGGGCGATGGCGGCGAGTGGGGTCAACCAACGGCGAGGGGAGATGGAGAGACGGCGAACGACAGACATGGGGGCTCCAGGGGAGCTGGCATGCCCCCTCCCGTGCAGCCTAGCCTAGCCGCCCACCTCGCTGCAAGCGGCCGCAGGCGCCTTATGCGGGCTTGCCCACAGTTGGCGCCAGCACGGTCTTGTCGGCGTCCCCGGACGGCTCGTGCGCGCTGTCGTCGCCACCGGCCTGGCCCAGGTCCATGCCCTTGGTTTCCGGCAGCAGCAAGGCGGCGCCCATCACCATCATGTAGCCCACCCCGGCCACGATCGCGATGGCCAGTGGCAGCGAGGTGCGGCCGGTGCTGAGCCAGCCCACCGTCAGCGGGAACAGCGAGCCGATCACGCGCCCGACGTTGTACGAGACGCCATAGCCCGTGGCGCGGATATCGTTGGGATAAGACTCCGAGATGGTGGCGCCGATGCCGGCGAACACGCCCTGCATCAGCACGCCCAGCGGGAAGCCCAGGAACAGCATCGACGTGTTGGAGACCGGGATCACCATATAGACCAGCGCCATGACAAAGGCGCCGGCGGCAAAGGCGATATAGGTCTGGCGGCGGCCCCAGCGGTCGGTGGCATAGGCACCGGCCACGTAGCCCACCAGCGAGCCAGCGATCGTCATCGCGAGGTAGGAGCTGGTGCCGAACACCGACAGCCCGCGCTCGGTCTTGAGGAACGTGGGCAGCCAGGTGGCAATCGCATAGTAGGCGCCCAGCATGCCACCCGACAGCAGGCTGCACAGTACGGTCTTGCCCAGCAGCGGCCTGCGGCCGAGCCGCGCCAGCTGCTGCCATGCGGTGGGCCCGCTGCCGGCGCCAGCAGCGGCACGTTCGGCCTGGCTCTTGGTGAAGACTTCCGGCTCTTCCAGGTTGCGGCGCAGGTAGATCACCACCAGCGCTGGCAGGATGCCCATGAAAAAGCAGACGCGCCAGGCGGTTTCGGCCGGGAAGATGCTGAAGGTGATGGCGTAGGCAACGGCCGCAGCGCCCCAGCCGAAGGAGTAGCTGCTGGCGGTGAAGCCGGAGTATTTACCGCGGTGCGCCGGGTTGCGGATCATTTCCGTCACCAGCACCATGCACAGCGAGGATTCGCCGCCGAAACCCAGGCCCTGGAGCATGCGGAAGGCCAGCAGTTGCTCGGGGGTGTTGGCCAGCCCGCACAGGAAGCAGGCAACGGCGAACACCACGATGGTCCAGCGCAACACGCGCACCCGGCCATAGCGGTCAGCCAGGACGCCCGCACCGATGGCGCCCACCAGTGACGACACCAAGGTCCAGGTGACGATGGCGCCGGCGGCCGATTTGCTCATGCCCCACTGGGTGAGCAACGTCGAAATCAGGAAGGAATAGATCATGAAGTCGAACACGTCGACCGCATGACCGAGGAACGCGCCGTAAAAGCCTTTGCGCTCCATTGTCGATAAATCCTTGAACCACGTGAACATGCTCTCTCCTTCGTGTCGTTGCTTCGGGGGCGGTGCGCTGGTTTTTTTGGGCGCAGGGGCGCGTTATACCGTGTGGGATTGGGTCTAGGACTGGGACTGGGACTGAGCCGAGGCCGGCGGTGGCCGGAAGGCAAAACCCGCTGCTTCCAGCAACTGGGCAAAACGCAAGGTGGTCAGGTCCTCGAACTTGCCGGCGACGATCTGCACGCCCACCGGCAGGCCACTGCGGCCCGGGCCGATCGGCGCCACCGTCGAGGGCAGGCCGCACAGGCCGGAGTGCCCGGCCCAGAACAGCTGGCTGGTGAGCGGTTGCGCCCGGCCGTTGACCTGGAGCATGCGCTGCCACGGCTCGCCGGCTTCATCCAGCACAAAGGCGGTAGTGGCCGCTGCCGGGCACAGCAACACGTCGACCTCGCCAAAAAAGCGTTGCCAGGCCTGCGCGAAGGTGGCCCGGGCTTGCTGCAACTGCAGCCATTGCCGGTGCCGGATGCCGGCGCCGGTGAATTGCAGCGTGGCGTAGCTGTGGTCGTCGGGCGCGGCGCCTGCGGCGCGGGCCAGCGCGGCATCGAAGCCAGCGTCGTCCATATGGATCGACGTGGTAGCCCGCAGCATCAGCACGTAGGTGTGCCAGAGAGCCGAGGCATCGAAGTCCGGGCGCGCGTTCCAGCGAACCTGGGCGCCCTGTCCCTCCAGCCAGCGGCCGAGTTTTTCGATTTCGTCGCTGACTTCCCCGTCCGCCTCGCACAGCGGATGGCTAGGCAGCACGGCGACGCGGAAGTCGGCAAGCGTGCGCTTGTCGCAGGGCGGCAGCGTCAGGCGATAGGCCTGCGCTTCAATGCCGTCCGGGCCAGCCAGCGCCCGCAGCAGCAGTTCCAGGTCGTGCGCGCTGCGCGCCAGCGGCCCGGCTACATTGATCTCCTGCTCGCCGTAGCCGTGGCCGATGCCGTGGCCGCGCAGCGGCACCAGTCCGTGGCTGCTCTTGTGCGAGAACACGCCGCAGTAGTGCGCCGGGTTGCGCAGCGACGAGCCGATATCGGAGCCCACGTCAAAGAAGCTCATGCCCGCGCAAACCGCCGCGGCGCTGCCGCCGGACGAACCGCCCGGGGTGCGGCCGGGGTCGCGCGGGTTGCGGGTGGTGCCGTAGATGGCGTTGTAGCTTTGCCAGTCGCGCAACCCGATCGGCACGTTGGTCTTGCCCAGCAGGACCGCGCCGGCCGCGCGCAGGCGCTCGACCACGGCCGAGTCGCTGATCGCAATGTTGTGGCGCTGCGCCGGGTTGCCGCACGTGGTGGGCCAGCCT
The DNA here is from genome assembly GCF_058809705.1 of Cupriavidus sp. MPR-AND1C. NCBI lineage: Bacteria > Pseudomonadati > Pseudomonadota > Betaproteobacteria > Burkholderiales > Burkholderiaceae > Cupriavidus > Cupriavidus sp. MPR-AND1C. The sequence goes on from NZ_JBXASU010000105.1 coordinate 21,943, forward strand.
GCCACGTCGAAGGATTCCTTGATGGAGTAGGGAATGCCGTCCAGCAAGCCAAGCGGCTCCCCACGGCGCCGGCGTTGGTCGCTGGCCTCGGCCGCGGTGCGCGCGGCGCTGAAATCCGCCAGGATGAGGGCGTTGATCTCCCGATGCGAGGCGGCATAGGCCGCCTCGCACCAGTTCACCAGGTCCTGCGCGCTGGTGTCGCCTTTGGCCAATAGCGCTGCGGCTTCCCAAACTGGCAGGAAGCGCGCCTTTGGCGGCCGGGTGTCGGTGCTTGCTATGTCTTGCCGCGTCACGCATTCGCTCCGTATTGTGGGGGCCGCTGCTATGGCGTCCGGGTTGGCGGCAATCGGGGCTGCCTCCAAAGTCGGTATACTATATTCATTAAATTGCCGAGAGCAAGGCAAATGTTTGGACGCCCGCAATTCGCCAAATTCTGGTGCAATGCAGCAGAATTTGGCGCAAATGAGGGGTTCGCGGGAAGGCGTGGCGAGACGTCGCGCACCTTGGCGGTGCGTGATTCATGGGGTTTTTGGTATACCGTTTGTGACCTATGGGCTGACTGGTCAGCCGTCGCCCCGCCTAGCGCTCGAAGAAAGGCAAGGTCTGTTGGTCTGGGCTTGGCAGCTTGCGCCGGTGGGGCGCCGCCCGGGGCGATGTAGTCTGCGGCTGTGTTTCCGCCCGGGGCGCGGCCAGTGGTTGCAGCTCGAATCGCCGCACCGCTTCCAGTGGAACGGCAGCGGCGAGCAAGGCCGGCAGCCGTGGCGCCAGGATTTGATAGGTGTCCAGGTCAAAGCGCGCAGGCGAGGACAACAAGCCCGGTGCCTCCTCCAGCGTGGCCACCGAGCCCAGGTAACACCAGTCTTCCAGGACATGCCACCACGCCTTGGCGCCGTGCTGCTCGCGCCATGCCACTGCACCCGCGAACGGCCAGGGCCGAATCGCCAGGCTGGCCAGTGCAGTGACCGCCCGCTCGCGGTGCGTTGCGAGGGACTCTTCGCCGGTGCACGCTCCCAGGCAGCGGTGCAGTTGATGCGCGAAGCAGGGCAGGCCTTGCCGCGCGGTTTTCTCCAGGGCGAGGGCGACCTGGCAGAGTTGATGGGTTTGGGCCAGTTCGGCCAGCCGGGCCTGGGCGCTGGCCCGGCTGGGAAAGGCGCCATATAGGTTAGGGTGCCGGCTGAAATCGGTGTTGCGATCCGAGCGCAATATCGGCGCGCTCAGGCCGGGGGCCAGCTCCCACGCGTAGAGCCCGGCATTCCGGCGCAGCATCTGGTTGTGCAGCGGCTGCATCGTCTTGATCAGGTGCGCCTCCAGCAGCAACGCGCCGGCCTCACCGCCGGTCTCGCGCCATTCGACGCGGCGCACCGCGCGCGCCAGCCGCATTTCCAGGGCAGCACGATGATCACCGGAGAAATGCGCGCCAATGCGTTGGCGCAGGTGGATGCTCTTCCCTATATAGAGAGGCATGTCCTGGTCGCCATAAAAGAGATAGACGCCCGGGGTGTCGGGAACGTCGTCCAGCGCGGTTTCTTCGAGCCCGGCGGGCAGGCTCGCCCGCTTGATCAGCGACTGCACTGCGGATTCGACCAGGTCCATCGTGTAGAGCTCGTGGACCTTCTGCCAGAATTGCCACAACAGCTCGGCATCGGCGAGAGCCCGGTGCCGGCCTTTGGGCTGCAACTCGAACCGGGCGATCAGCGCATCCAGCCCGTGGCGCGCCGCCGAGGGAAACAGCGAGCGCGATAGCCGTAACGTGCACAGGACATCGGCGCGAAAGGTGACACCGACGCGGCGAAACTCATTCTTGAGGAAGCCATAGTCGAAACGTGCGTTGTGCGCCACGAAGAGCTTGCCTTGCAGCCGCTCCGCGAGCGTTTCCGCCAATGACTCAAAGCTTGGCCGACCGCGCACCATGTCGTCGGTGATGCCGGTCAGCTGCTGGATAAAGGGCGGGATGCCAATGCCCGGGTCTATCAGGGTGTCCCATTCGACAATACCATCCGGTCCCACTTCCACGACGCCAATCTCGGTAATACGGTCGCGGGGGGGGGGGGGGGGGGGGGGGGGGGG
>NZ_JBXASU010000106.1:0-23927 GCF_058809705.1 Cupriavidus sp. MPR-AND1C
TCTTTCAGGATGACGATATTGCGGGTGAAGAACGGACCGTGCGCCCCGGACAGGTTCATCAGCATGCTGTCGTGGCCAGCCACCGGCACGACGGTAAGTTCGGTGACCACGGGCGTCAGGCCGATGGAAGCGCTATGTGTTTGAGTGGGATTCATGATCTCTGAGACTAATGCGGGAAAGAACGTCGGGTTGATCAATCAGGCGGCAGGAAAGCCATAGACTTCGGCCGGATTAGCGACCAGTACCCTGCGTTTCACGGCTTCGGTTTCCATGCAATCGAAAGCCCAATCAAGCAGGTCCTTATCGCCTGGGCAAGGATTGATGTTCAAGTGGGGCCAGTTGCTCGCCCACAGGCAGCGCTCGGGGTAATCCCTTGCCAAGGTTCGGGCAAGGCCAGCCGCATCCTCATAGCCGGGTGGTCCCTTACGGGCGCTCTCGTATGGCGCCGACAATTTGATCCAGCAATGCCCCTGCTCCAGTAGCCGGCGCAACGACAGGAAGGCTTCATCCTGCACCGTCACGGGCCCCAGGAACTTGCCGATGTGATCGATGACGAGGCGGCCCGGCAACTTGCCGAGCGTGGCTTCGCGATGGGGCAACTCGCGACCGTCTAGCTGCAGGTTGATGTTCCAGCCCAAAGGAGCAACGCGCGCGGCCAGCGTCTCCAGGTTGTCCCACGGCAACAAGCCGCCCGGCAGCATCATGTAGCGCACGCCGCGGATGCCGGCGCGATGCAAGCTCTGCAGTTCCACATCCGCAACGTCCTGCCGGACCACGGCAATCCCCCTGGCATTCGCGCCGAGCTGCTCGATTGCCGCAAGCGTGCAGCGATTGTCGAAGCCGTATCCAGTTGGCTGCACCACCACCGCGCGAGACAACCCGAGTGTGGCCTGTACCTCCTGATAGCACGCAGCGGGCGCAGGCGGCGGCGTTGACGTTGCGGTTGGCGCCAGCGGGTAGGCGTCGTCGAAGACATGGATGTGGCAGTCGCAGGCATCCGGATAAGCGAGCGTGGCATGTTTTTGCATGAGCAGCCTTTACCTTGCTTCCGCACTTTCGAGGCCAGTCAAGTGGATACCCCAGCGCTGAAGCCGGGTGGCGCGTGCGGCGTTGACTGCGCCATCGGGCAGGCGGCCTTGTACCAGGGCGCGGAGTTGCTCGACCGTCTCGAGCGCCTGGTGTTCTGTAGCCGCTAGAGTTAACCCGCCGATGTGCGGCGTGGCAATCACGTTCGGATGGCGCGCCAGTCCGAGCACCGGCATCTGGTCGGGCGCGCGGCCGACATCTAGTGCACAGCCGCCCAGATGACCGGATTCCAGCGCGTGCAGCAGCGCCGGCTCGTCGACCAGCTCACCGCGCGACGCATTGATGAAGTACGCGTCAGGCTTCATCGCCGCGAAAGCTTGCGCGTTCATCATGTTCTCGGTTTCCGCATTGGCGGGGGCCACGCAGACCACGAAATCCGCCTCCGCCAGCAACTGCGGCAATGGAACCTGCCGCAGTGCAGGCTGTGCAGGGATTTTCCCCGGCGTGGTCACCAGGATGCGCATGCCGAATGCCTGCGCCAGCTCGCACAGGTAGCGTCCGATCTGCCCGTAGCCAATCACTCCCAACACCGAGCCCCGCAGTTCGCGGCCCATCACCGGGGCGGGAGGCTGGCCGCGGTGGTAAGCCGCTGCGTAGCGGCTGGTGCCGCGCGCCAGGTCCACCATTGCCCCGATTGCCCATTCGGAGACCGCGGGCATGAAGCCTGCGCTAGCCTGCGTGATCAGCACGCCGTGCCGGCTCGCCGCCGGTACGTCGATGGTGCTGATGTCAACGGCGCAACGGATAAATGCTGCCAGTGCGGGAAGGCCAGCGAACAACGCCTCCGGCCCCGGGGTCTGCCGGTATGCAATCAGTGCATCGCAGCCGTGTGCCGCGGCGATAAGCTCCGGCGTGGAAAGCTCCCGCGCCTCGGTGTTCAACCGGACCTCGGCGAATGCCTGCAGCGCAGTGATGGCTTGGTTACCGAAATAGTGCCGTAGCTTGTCGGTGGGGTGGCTAACGAAAACGGTTTTCATGGATTGCGTGTGGCTGATGGTTGTTGGGGCGCACCGGGCCCGCCTTCCTGCGGCGGCGGCGCCACGGATTCGCGTTCGATCAGGCGGGTTGGCGGGAAAATCGCTTCGCAGCCGGTGGCTTCGACCTCCGTATTGGCGTCGCGCCGGCGCAGCGCCCGCTCAACCATGGCGCGGGCCATTTCGGGAACCGGCAGTTCCACCGTGGTCAACATCGGATTGGACAGTGCCGACAGGAAGTGCCCGTCGATGCCGACCACCGAAACATCGCGCGGCACCTGCAGGCCGGTTTCGCGCAGGCCGGCCATCAGCCCGAGCGCCAGCAGGTCATTCACGGCGACGACGCCGGTCGGTCGTGCGGGGGCGTTCGCGATCTGCAACGCCAGTGCGTAGCCGACCTCGGCGATGACTGAATCGCCGTAGTCTTCCAGCGGACCGCTGTCAAATACATGGGCGCCGGCCTGGATGCCGGCGTGTTCAGCCGCGGCAAGGAATCCCCTGATCTTGTTGCTGCGGCTCATCGTCATGCCGGACACAGTCGCGAAGGCGAGGCGTGTGTGTCCGTATCGGATGAGATGTTCGGTCGCCAGCCGCGCGGCCTCGAAGTTGTCCGGCGTGACATGCTCGATCAGCGACGGCTGCCCGAGGGTCGCCGGGCGGTCGTAGCTCACCACCGTCATGCCGCGTTCGACGGCCAGCTCGATGTGCCGCTCGTCGCTCAAGGAGGAGATGACGATAACGTGTCTGACACCGTGCGCAAGCAGGTCTTCGAAAAAGGAAGCTTCCCTGTCGCTCGTGCGATGGGTACTGCCAATCACCAGCCGGTATCCGAACCGCTCTTGCGCGATGGCTTCGATCTCGCGGGCGATGTAGCTATACATCGGATTGGCCATTGAGGGGACCAGCAGGCCGAGTAGCGGCGTCTGCCCGGTCTTGAGCTGCCGCGCCAGCTTATTGGGCCGGAACTGCAGCATCTTGATAGCATGCTCGACGCGCGCAAGCGTATCTGCCCGCATCTGGTCGGTCCTGCCATTGAGTACATTTGAGACCGTGCTCACGGACACGCCGGCATGGCGTGCGACGTCTTGAATGGTGGTCACGCGAATATCCTTGAGGCGGCTACATCCCGAGCCGGTTCGGAAGCCACAGGGAAAACGCGGGCACGAGAATCAGCAACACCAGTGCAACCAGCAGTACGGCCAGGTATTTCAGCATGGGACGAGCGACGTCCTTGACCTGGGTACCGGTGATGGCGCACGTGGCGAACAATCCGAGGCCGACGGGGGGCGCAAACAGCCCCAGGCCCATCGCAATCACCATGACGGTGCCGAAGTGTAGCGGGTTGACGCCCAATTGCTGCGCAATCGGCGTCAGCAATGGTCCGAAAATGATCAGGGCCGGCGCGCCCTCCAGCACGGCCCCGAATACCATCATGAGCAGGGCCGACAGCATGATGAACATGACGCTGCCATACTGCGCCGCGAAGGCGGTCATCGTGCCGGACATGAGTTGCGGAATCTGCTCAATGGTCAGCGCGAACGATACGCTCGACGCCGCTGCCACGATGAACAGGATGCCGCCCGCCATCGACGCGGAACGCACGAACAACCGTGCCACCGAACGCAGGTTGAGCTCGCGGAACGCCAGGCCACCGACTACCAGCGCATAAACCACCGCAAATGCCGATACCTCGGTCGACGTGGCGATACCGGAGGTCACGCCCTTGCCGATCATGCCGACCATGATGAGCGCCACCAGCGCGCCGCCAAGCAGGGGCCACAGCGGTGTGCGGTGCTCGAATGCCTCGTCGGGATTAATCTTGCGACCCACGATGACGGCGAGGACAGCCAGAGACAGTGCCATTACCGCGGCCGGCACGAGCCCGGCCATGAACAGACCTGCAATGGAGATATTGGCTACGAAGCCCATCAGGATCAGGTTGATGCACGGCGGAATCGTCTCCGCCATGACGGCGCTGCAGGCCAGCAGCCCCGCCGCCTCGCCAGGATCCTGCCGGGTGCGCCGCACTGCGGGCATGACGATACCGCCTACCGCCGCCACATCGGCCAGCTTGGACCCGGACACGCCTGAGAAGAACGCGGTGGCGATGATGGTGATCAGGCCAAGCCCGCCGCGCACGCGGCCAAAGACGCGCAGCAATAGCTCGATCAGGCGTGACGACATGCCATTCGCCTCCATTAGCAGGCCGGCCAGCACGAAAAACGGAATGGCTAGCAACACGAAGTGATCGGTTCCCGCCATCACTTGCTGAGAGTAGACCAGCATCGGCAGCGACGGGTCAGCCAGGAAGTACAGCAGCGCTGCAAATGCCAGCACAAAGCCGATCGGCACGCCGAGCACCAGAGCACCGATAAAGCCAATGGCGAGCAGCGCGCCTCGCGAGATTGCATGTTCCGGCACCAACACGTTCCAGGCGGTGACGGCCGCAGCCAGTACCGCGCACGTCACGAATGCGCGCCACACCACGCCGCGCGAACCACTTACCGCGTTGGCCAGCGCGAACAGTGTCATGAAGGCACTCCCGAACACTACGGGATAGACATAGAGCCACTGCGGCAAGCCGATGGACGTGGTCTGGTCATAGCTATCCACCAGTAGAAGAACCGATGACTCCAGCAGGCTTGCCGATACGCCGGCAACGATCCAGTGGCCGGCCTGGATCAGCAGCGGTTGCCAGCGCACGGGCAGCAGCCCGCGGAAAAGGTCGATGCCGACGTGCTGGGACCGCGCCAACACGGTGGCGGCACCGAAGAACACGAGCACGACCATCAGGGCGCGAGCAATTTCCTCGGCCCAGTCGACGGGATCGTGCAGGAAATAGCGGTACACGACTGAGAGGAAGACGATCAATACGTCGAGAGCCAGGACCGCGCCGGACATGTACTCGAGTGACCGGGTCAGCCACGCCAGCCAGCGCCCGGCCTCATTGTCCTGGTGGAATCCCAGTACGTCGGTCCGCGTCGTTTCCGAGTTTGCAATGGAAGCGCTATGGTTCACGACTCACCTCTTGCTGCGTTGATCGCCGAGAAAAGGGGGGCCGTCGCCGGATACTGCTTGGCGAAGCCAGCCCAGAGGGTGTTCTCCATCTGCTTGCGGACGGCAACGCGCTCGGCGGGGGCCATCGGGAAGAAGGTCACACCCTTGCGCTTCAGTTCCTGGACCACCACCGAGCCGTTACTCTGGGCGATCACGCGTTCCTGGGCCGTTGCGTCCGCCACGGCCTTCAGGAAGGCCGGGCGCAGGCTCGCGGGAATCTTGTCCATGCCGCGCCGGCCGATGACTACCACCATCGGACTGAACAAGTGCTCGCTCAACCAGCAAAACTTGACGACCTCATTCAGCTTGCTGGCCAGCACGGTTGCGGCATCGTGCTCGAAACCGTCGACCACGCCAGTCTGTGCGGCCATATATAGCTCGCCAAACGGAATCGGCGTCGGGATCGCGCCCATCAGCTTGAACGTCTCGATGAAGGAAGGGGTGGGCAACACGCGCAGCTTGACCCCCCGGATATCGGCCAATGACTTGACAGCGCGCTTGGTATAGACGCTGCGCGCGCCGAAATGCGATGCCCAGGTCAGGATGGTGCAGTCCGAACGCTTCCGGAGCAGTTGGTTCAGGCTCGCGCCCGCTGCCCCATCGAGCACTCTCGCCACGTGGTTGTAGCTGTCGAACAGATAACCCAGATCCAGCATGCCAAGCTCGGGGGCAATCGTCGCCCAGATCGAAGAGCCGGTCACCATCATGTCGATGGACCCGACCTTGACCTGCTGGACGACGTCGCTCTCCTTGCCCAGTTGATTATTGGGAAAGTAATCCACTCGGATGCTATCGCCGACGTTTGCCTTCAGATTGGCGGCAAAACGTTGATACCAGACGTAGTGCGCGGCGTTTTGGTCTGCCAGCATGGACGAAGAAAAGCGCAAGGTGATTGGCGCTTGGGCCCGCAGGACCGAGGGAAACCCAACTGCACCTGCTGTGATCGTTGAGGCACTCAATAAGAACTGGCGGCGCGAAAGTGGATGCATCTTTTGTCTCCTACTGTGGTCAATTTTTGTACTGTATCGGTTTACTATATCGATTCAGTAGATGAATTGCATCAGGGTTTTCACGGAGCAAATGAAGTGACCGGGCTGTTGCCGCGTTCCGCCCCCGCCCATCGCCACACCTGGCAAAGCTGCGTTAGGCACCGCTACGCGGACATCGATCCGCAGATTTATTTCGCCGAGATGTTGGGGGCCAAGGGCGCTGCCTTCCGGCCGGAGGACGTCTACATCGCCACGATGCTGGTACCCGCGGCGCGTTCGCGCACGGCTGGCCGCTGGTCGACGGAGCCTCATGGATGTTCGACAGTCAGCGAGGCCACCTCGAGGATATCCGGCGCCTGCGCGAGCGCAATTTCTCTTCCGATGACCAGTTGCTGACGCTTGCTATGGCAGGGCGCGGCCCGGAAATGGCGTGCCGCAATGTCTGGCTGGCCAACCTGCGCCTTGGGCGCCTACGCCCGCAATGCTGCCGTTAAGGGCATTGCGCAGATGCACGATGCGGGCGTGCAGGGCGACGATCTGACGTTCGTGCATTGCTGCTGTTCCAGCCAGGAAGAGATCGCGATGATGGCTGACGCCAGCGTCAGCGCATCGCTCGGCGTGCATTGCGAGCTGAACGCACAGGGCATCGGCATCCCGCTCAACCGCATGCTCGCCGCCGGCATCCGGCCCAGCCTGAGCGGGGATACAGAGACGAAGTGTTCGGGCGACATGTTCACGTAGATGCGCCGCGCCTTTGTCTATTACCGATCGTGGATGGGCGGCAATCACTCGCGCGTGGCGAATGCCCCCACGACCATCTCGATGCAGGATGTGCTGGAATTCGCCCCGGTGGCCGGGGCCAGGGAAAATGGCCTGGACCACAAGGTCGGCTCACTGACGCCGGGAAAGCAGGCCGACATCACCACGGTCCTGCCGACTCGCTTACGGAAGTTGTTGTGGCGACCCGGGAGTGTTCGACCCATGAAGCCGGAGTACCGCAAGGCGTTGGCGCGGGCCTACTTTGAGCATGGCCTGGGATGCAGGCGCCTTGGCTAGTCACGGACACCGGCTTGAGCCCGTACCACGATCACAAGACAGTCGCTGCGACAAGGCGGGAAGGGTTGTCGTTTCCCGTTGGTCGCCGATCGCGGGCACCAGTTGGACATCGGCCCAGAGATTTAGGGGCGTGTAAGGGCGTCGCACACGCTCAATTGACACCTTCGCGAGCCTCAGGCGGTGACAACTTTAATTCGCTGTGTGCAAGTTATTGATTTCATTGGTGTTACGTCGGGTCGCATTGCCGTTTCAACGCGGATTGACGACATTGCTTCGGAAACGGTGACAACTTTACTTTGGTCTACGTCGGCGTCGGCCTTCTCCCTCAAGTACCACACCACCTTCTGCACCACGTCGTTGCTGCTCGTGCCCTTCGGGATGCACACGCGCACACGGCCGATCTGCTCGTTCTGCAAGGTGCTGGCCACGCCCGTGATGAAGCCCTCGCAGTGGGCGCGATCCGTTTGGTGTTGGCTCGTGCAAAGCTCGTAGAGCTGGCTGGGCCCTGACGGAGTCCTCCCGTTCAGCCCTTGCTTCGTCCGCTCGAATCACGTATGATGACCATCATGCGAAAATCACCCATCAACGTCCGAGCCGCCGCCAAGGAGGCCTCCCACGAGCGCATCGTGCAGGCTGCTGCACGCGCCATCCGTCGCAGCGGCTACGACGGCACGGGTGTAGCCGACATCATGAAGGACGCGGGCCTGACGCATGGCGCCTTCTACGCCCACTTCGAGTCCCGCGAGGCCATGTTGGCCGAGGCGGTGGACCGCGCCGGCGCCGAGTCCAACGGCTTCGGGGCCCGTGTCATTGCCGCTGTGCCGGCAGAGCAGGCTTTCCAGGCCTTGATACAGGCCTACCTCTCCAAGGAGCACCTCGCGGGCATCGAGACGGGCTGCCCCGTGGCTGCCCTCGGTTCCGAGATGCCCCGTCAGGCGCCTGAAGTGCGTCGGGCGGCCACGCGCCGTATCAAGGAAATGATCGATCTGGTTGCGCGTCAGTCGCCGGATTGGGGGCAGCCAGGAGTCCACGAACGCGCCTTAGTGACCGTGGCCACCATGGTGGGCACCTTGATGCTGGCTCGCGCCGTCGATGATGCTGCGTTGTCGGACTCGCTGTGCAGTGCCGCATTGAAGCGGCTGGCACCCTCTGACGCGTGACTGCACCGTCCCTGCCTTTTTTTGACATTACGTATGACAATCATCATACCAAACGCCACATCCACCGCTGCCGCTGGGCGTGTCCGTGAATCTGGCAGCAACAAGGAAAAACAATGAAAGCCTTCATCGTTGATCGCTACGGCAAGAAGCCACTGCGGGCCGGCGACGTGCCTGAGCCGGAACTGCGTGACGACGAGGTGTTGATCCAGGTCCACGCGGCCGCCGTCAACCTGTTCGACGCCAAGGTTCGAAACGGCGAGGTCAAGCTCATCCTGCCGTACCGCACACCGTTCGTGCTCGGGCACGACGTGGCCGGCGTGGTGGTTCGCGTCGGCCCCCGCGTGAGCCAATTCAAGGTGGGCGACGAGGTCTACGCCAGGCCCCGTGACCTGCGCATCGGGACCTTTGCAGAACTCGTTGCGGTCCATGAAGACACCGTGGCGCTCAAGCCCAGGAACATCAGCATGGAGGAGGCCGCCTCCATCCCCTTGATCGGTTTGACGGCATGGCAGGCGCTGGTCGAAAGGACCAGGCTCCGCAAGGGTCAGAAGGTCTTCATCCAGGCAGGCTCCGGCGGCGTCGGAACATTCGCGATCCAGCTGGCCAAGCACCTGGGCGCCACGGTGGCCACCACCACCAGCACAGCCAATATCGCGCTGGTGAAGAGCCTGGGTGCCGATGTCGTCATCGACTACAAGAAGGAAGCGTTCGAAGAGCAGCTGCGCGACTACGACGTGGTGCTGAACAGCCAGGACGAAAAGACATTGAAGAAGTCCCTGGGCGTGGTCAAGCCTGACGGTCATGTCGTGTCCATTACGTCGCCGCCCGACCTGCAGTTTGGCAAGGACGTCAAGGCTCCGTGGCTGGTTAGGCAGGTCTTCAGAGCGCTGGGCTTCAGCGTTCGCCGGCAAGCCCAGCGCCTCAGGGTCAACTACAGCTTTCTGTTCATGAAAGGCAACGGAAGCCAGCTGCGGCAGATCGCGCAGCTCATCGAGTCGGGCGCCATCCGCCCGGTGGTCGACAAGGTCTTCCCGTTCGAAGCCACCAACGAAGCCCTGGCCTATGTCGAGAGCGGCCGCGCCAAGGGCAAGGTTGTCATCAAGGTTCGTTGAACCGTTCCTTCTGACCGTCATTGCACGCTTTCACAGTTGACGGTCGTCATATTCCCCACCATCCGGCCCTTGGAGATCTCCATGAACATTGCAAACTCCGTCGTCCTCGTCACGGGTGCCAACCGCGGCATCGGGCTGGCATTTGCGCGCGAACTGCTTGCGCGCGGTGCCCGCAAGGTCTACGCCGCCGCACGCAACCCTGCCACCGTCACGCTGCCGGGCGTGCAGGCCCTGCGGCTTGATGTCACCAAGCCCGAAGAGATCGCGGCCGCAGCAGGGGTGGCTGCCGACGTGAACCTGGTGATCAACAACGCCGGGATTGCCCAGGTCGGCGGCTTTCTCGCTGGGGACAGCGACGCAGTGACCCGCCGCATCTTCGAGACGAACTTCTTCGGCGTGCTGAACGTGAGCAAGGCCTTCGCACCCGTGTTGAAGGCCAATGGCGGTGGCGCATTGATCAACGTGCTGTCGGTGGCGTCCTGGATCAACGGCGGCGAGCTGGCCGCCTACTCGGCGAGCAAGGCAGCGGCGTGGTCCTTGACCAATGCCTTGCGCCACGAGCTGGCTGGCCAGAAGACCCAGGTGCTGGGCCTGCACATGGCCGCGGTCGACACCGACCTCACGCGCGGCTTCGAGGTTCCGAAGACCAGCGCCGAAGAGATCGTTCAGCGTGCACTCGACGGCCTGGCCGCGGGCGCCGACGAGGTGCTGGCCGACGCGCTCACCCAGCAGGTCTGGCAAGGATTGACAGCGCCGCGCCCGGCCTATCTTCCCCAGGCCCAGTGAACCGACGCTGTTAATCCGACACCGACAGAAGGCCCGACATGCTCTTCACCGCACTCTCCGAACCCTCCCTGCCGCTGCGCAACCGCATCGTGATGGCGCCCATGACGCGGCACCGCGCCGTGGAGCGCAACACGCCGAACGCCCTGATGGCCTCGTACTACGGCCAGCGTGCAGCGGCCGGCCTGATCGTCACCGAGGGAACCTCGCCATCGCCCAATGGGCTGGGCTACCCGCGTATTCCGGGCCTGTTCAACCAAGCCCATGTGCAGGGATGGAAGCAGGTGACGGAGGCCGTTCACGCTCAGGGCGGCAAGATCTTCGTGCAGCTCATGCACACCGGCCGCGTAACTCATGTTGACAACCTGCCGGCCGGCGCTGAGGTTGTAGGGCCGATGGCAGAAGTCTGCCCCGGGGATATGTTCACCGACACCGGGGGGCCCCAGCCGCACAGCGCGCCGCGCGCCATGACCGCTGACGACATCACCCACGCGGTGGCGGCGTACGCGCGGTCGGCACAACTGGCCATCGAGGCGGGGTTCGACGGCGTCGAGCTGCATGCGGCCAACGGCTACCTGATCGAGCAATTCCTGAACGCCAACGTGAACCGGCGTACCGATGGGTATGGGGACGGTCTTAAGGGCCGCAACCGTTTCGCGCTGGAAGTGGTTCGCGCCACTGTGGCCGCCATTGGCGCAGACCGCGTAGGTATTCGCCTATCGCCCTACGGCGTGTTGAACGGCACGGGCGCCTACTCCGATGTCGAAGCCCAATATCTGGCGCTCGCCGAGGAGTTGTCGCAGCTGGGCATTTTGTACGTCCACCTGCTGGACCATTCCGCCTTGGGGGCACCACCCGTGCCCGCCGAGCTGAAGCTGCGCCTGCGCGCGGCGTTCAAGGGAGTGTTCATCCTGGCCGGTGGCTTTGACCGGGCCAGTGCCGAGCGTGCGCTCGAGGCGGGCCAGGCGGACCTGATCGCCTTTGCCCGCCCCTTCATCGCCAACCCCGATCTGGTGGCACGCATGCAGACGGAGGCACCGCTCAACCCCTTGGACATGGCGACGTTCTACACGCCCGGCCCCAAGGGCTACACCGACTACCCCGCGCTCAACGCCTGACCTGCAGACCCACCATGAAACGCCTGCTCAGCACTTTCGCCCTGGGGCTCGCCCTGTCAACGACCCTGCACCCGCTCACGGCTGGGGCGGCGGAACCCGCCGCAGCGGGCGCGGCCCAAGGCCAGCCGTTGATGGCTCAGAAGTCCGAGCTTTCCTGGAAGACCGTCCCGACCCAGACCATAACGGCAGGTGGCGTGGACTACACCTACCGCGAGATGGGCCAGCAACACGGCGGGACACCGGTCGTGTTCCTGGTGCACCTCGCCGCCGTTCTGGACAACTGGGACCCACGGGTCATGGACGGTATCGCGGCCAAGCACCACGTGATCGCATTCAACAACCGCGGCATCGGCTCCAGCAGCGGCTCGCCGGCCAATTCGATCGAACAGATGGCCGACGACGCCATCAGCTTCATCAAGGCCAAGGGCTTCCAGCAGGTGGACCTGCTGGGCTTCTCGATGGGCGGCATGGTCGCCCAGGAAGTCGTGCTCAAGGAGCCGCAACTCGTCCGCAAGTTGGTCCTGGCCGGCACCGGCCCGGCCGGCGGCGAAGGCATCAGCTCCGTGGCGGGGGTGACCTTCTACGACATGCTGCGCGGCTTCTTCACGGGCCAGGATCCGAAGCAGTTCCTCTTCTTCACGCGCACTCCCAACGGCATCGAGGCCGGCAAGGCCTTCCTGGCGCGCCTGAACGAGCGCACCGAGAACCGTGACAAGGAGATCTCGAACAGCGCCTTCTTCGCCCAGCTGGGGGCGCTGCGCGCTTGGGGCAACAAGGCCCCGGCCGATCTCTCGGTGGTCAAGCAGCCGGTACTGGTGGTCAACGGCGACGACGACCGCATGGTGCCCACCATCAACACGCACGACCTGGCGAAGCGGCTGCTGAACAGCCAGCTGATTATCTACCCGGATGCCGGGCATGGCGGCGCATTTCAGTTCCACGACGAGTTCGTGCGCAGCACGCTGGAGTTTCTGGCCCGCTGAGCGGTGCCGGAACACGCCCGCCATCACCAGGACTCCTCCATGAGCCCCACCCATCTCACCGCCGCCACCCGCTTTGTCGAAGTGGGTGGCGACCGGTTCGCCTACCGCCGCTGGGGGAATGCCGCGACGGACCAGCCGCCGCTGTTCTTCCTCCAGCACTTCCGCGGTGGCATGGACCACTGGGACCCCCTGATGACCGACGGCCTGGCTGCCGGGCGCGAGGTGATCCTGTTCAACGGGCGAGGTATCGCGTCGTCCACCGGCGCGCCGCGCACCCGGATCGAGGACATGGCCGATGACGCGGCGGCGGCGATACGCGCTCTGGGGCTGCGCCAAGTGGATGTGCTGGGCTTCTCGCTGGGCGGCTTCCAGGCCCTGGACCTGACCTGGCGCCATCCCGAGCTGGTGCGCAAGCTGATGCTGCTGGGCACCGGGCCGCGCGGCGGCGACCCGGAACTGGAGCAGCGCGTGCTGAGCACCGCCGTCAACCCGGTGCCCACCCTCGACGACTTTGCGTACCTGTTTTTTGGCCGCTCGGCGCAGGCCCAGCAGGCCGCGCGAGACTTCTGGGCGCGGCGCCACCAGCGGGTGGACCAGGACCCGCCGTCTTCCCCGGAGGTTGCTAGCGCGCAGATCGAGGCCAACCTGCACTACCTGCCCAGGGTGCAGGAAGACGACCCCTTTGCCTACCTGCGCGGCATCCGGCAGCCCACCTTCATCCTCAATGGCGTGAACGACGTGATGGTGGCCACCGTCAACTCGTTCTACATGGCGCGCAACCTGCCCAACGCGCAGTTGTTCATCTATCCCGACGCCGGCCACGCCGCGCAGTTCCAGTGCCCGCAGCGGTTCCTGCAACACGCGGTGCAGTTCCTGGCCGAGTGACGCCTGCCACTCCGTCGCCAGACCGCACCGCTCCACTTCTGAAGATCGCCTGCCATGCTCAAGTTCAAGTTCCTGCTGTGGGTCTTCGCCCAGTTGCTGCAGCGAAAGATTCGCAGCGACGCTGATTGCGCGCGCTATGTCGGCGCCAAGCAACTGGTCTTCCAGATCCGCACGGCCTCGGGCGCCGGCCGCACCTACGTGATCCAGGACGGTGCCGTGCGCTCCTTCGCCGGCCTGAGCGGCAATCCCAGCTTCACGCTGAGCTTTGCGACGCCGGCCAAAGGTTTCGAGATCCTGTCGGCCAAGGACGCACAGCCGGCCTTCGTGCGCGGCGTGGGCAGCAAGGACCTGGCAATCAGCGGCGACTTCCGCGAAGTGCTGTGGTTCCAGGGGCTGACCTCGTTCCTGCAGCCGCCCAGGGTCATCGCGGCCTGGGACCGCAGCCCGTTCTGAACCCGCGGTTCACACACAGAGACAACTCCATGCCCAGCACATCCACTGCCGCCCCCCGCCTGCTGGCCCAACCGCTGACATTGCCCAACGGTACGGTCCTGCGCAACCGGCTGGCCAAAGCCGCCATGAGCGAGACGCTCGGCACCTACGACAACCGGCCCACGCCGGCACTCGTCGCCCTCTACCAGCGCTGGGCGGCATCGGGCCTGGGCCTGATCCTGACCGGCAACGTGATGGTCGACCGGCGAGCCCTGGGCGAGCCTGGCAACGTCGCCATCGAAGACGAGTCGGACCTGGGTCTGCTCGCGCAATGGGCGCAGGCCGCCACCGGCCGCGGAGTCGCGATCTGGGCGCAGCTCAACCACCCGGGCAAACAATCGACCAAGGGGCTGAACGCCTACAACATCGCCCCCTCGGCTGTGCCGTTCCGGGAGGACATGGCCGCCTTCTTCGAGACCCCGCGCGAAGCGACGCAGGAAGAGATCGAAGACGTGATCCGGCGCTTCGGGCGCAGCGCCGCGGTTTGCAAGAAGGCCGGCTTCAGCGGCGTGGAGATCCACGGTGCCCATGGCTACCTGGTCAACCAGTTCCTCTCGCCCCGGCACAACCTGCGCGATGACGAATGGGGCGGCACGCCGGAGAAGCGCCGGCGCTTCGTGTTGGCGGTCTATGCCGAGGTTCGCCGCCAGGTCGGCCCCGGGTTCCCGGTGGGCATCAAGCTCAACTCGGCGGACTTCCAGCGCGGCGGCTTTACCGAAGAGGAGTCGCTGGACGCCATCCGCGCCTTGGCCGAGGCGGGCATCGACCTGATCGAGATCTCGGGCGGCACCTACGAAGCGCCCGCGATGAACGGCGCCAACCACGATCCGAAGAGTGCGTCGACGGCGTCGCGCGAGGCCTATTTCCTGAGCTTCGCCGAGAAGGTGCGTGCCGCGGTGGATGTGCCGCTGATGGTGACCGGCGGCTTCCGCAGCGCCGCCGGCATGGAGGGTGCCCTGGCCTCCGGCGCACTGGACATCGTCGGCCTGGCGCGGCTGCTGGCCATCGACCCCGATGCGCCGGCCGCCTTGCTGCAAGGGCGCGACAGCTCGCAGCAGGTTCGTGCCATCAAGACCGGCCTGAAGGCGGTCGACCGCTTGGGAATCATGGAGGTGCTCTGGTACGAGCGCCAGCTCAAGCGCATCGCCAGAGGCGCCGAGCCACGGCCCGGCGAAAGCGGCCTGGCGGCCTTCCTGAAGTCGGCATTGGCCAGCGGCTGGGGGACCTACCGCACGCGACGCTTGCGCGCGAGCAATTGATCGACGACGTGACATTCGATGACCAAGGACGCAAGGAGACGACGATGACATTCAGAGCACTGTTGGCCACCAAGACGGGTGATGCCATTTCCACCGACCTCGTGGACTTTGACGAGGACCACCTGATGCCGGGCGAGGTCACCGTCGCGATCGACTATTCGACGGTGAACTACAAGGATGCGATGGCGATCAGCGGCCGCGCGCCGGTGATCCGCCAGTTCCCCTTGATTCCGGGCATCGACTTCGCCGGTGTCGTCGAAGCATCGACGCACGCGGGATTCGCCGTGGGCGATCGGGTGGTCGCCAATGGCTGGGGCCTGAGCCAGACCCACCATGGCGGCTTCGCGCAAAAGGCACGCGTCAGCGGCGACTGGCTGGTCAAGCTGCCTGACGTGTTCTCGACGCGCGATGCCATGGCCGTCGGCACGGCGGGGTACACCGCCATGTTGTCCGTCCTTGCGCTCGAGCATGCGGGCGTTTCACCGGACAAGGGCGAGATCCTGGTGACCGGGGCCGGCGGTGGCGCCGGCTCGATTGCCATTGCCTTGCTGTCCAGGCTGGGTTACCGGGTGGTCGCCTCCACCGGGCGGCTGGACGAGGCGGACTACCTGCACGCGCTGGGGGCGGCCGAGGTCATCGACCGGCGCACGCTCTCCGAGCCGGGCGCGCCGATCGGCAAGGAGCGCTGGGCCGGCGCCATCGACTCGGTGGGCAGCCACACGCTGGCCAATGTCCTGGCGCAGACCCGCTACCGCGGCGCCGTGGCGGCCTTCGGGCTGGCGCAGGGCACCGACCTGCCGGGCTCGGTGCTGCCCTTCATCCTGCGCAACGTGACGCTGGCCGGCATCGATTCGGTCAACGCGCCGCAGGACGTACGGCTGCAGGCGTGGGCGCGTCTGGCCACCGATCTGGATCTGGGCAAGCTCGCGCGCGCTACGCAGGTTGTCGCGTTGGCCGACGTGCCTGGCCTGGCAGGGCCGGTGCTTCAAGGCCAGGTACGCGGCCGCACGGTGGTGGACGTCAACGCATGAAGGCAGCCCCACCGTGCTGCACAACTTCACCTCATCTCACGACAAGGAGTTTCCATGAGCAAGCCTGAAATCGTCCTCTGTGCGCCAGTGCGCACACCCATCGGTGCCTTTGGCGGTGCGCTGAAGGAGACCCCTGCCACCGCACTGGGCGCAGCGGTGGTGCGCGAGACCCTCCGTCGTGCCGGGCTGCCTGCCGAGGCTGTCGACACCGTGGTGCTGGGCCAGGTGATCCAGGCAGGCGCCAGGATGAACCCGGCGCGTCAAGCCGCCATCGGCGGCGGCCTGCCCGTGCAAGTGCCTGCATTGACCGTCAACCGGGTCTGCGGATCGGGCGCACAGGCCATCGCCAGCGCGGCGCTGGAGGTGACATCGGGCTACGCCAAGGCGGTGATCGCAGGCGGCATGGAGAGCATGGACCAGGCACCGTATCTGATCCCTGGCGCACGCTGGGGACAGCGCATGGGGGACGCGGCGATGCTCGACAGCCTGCTGCGCGACGGTCTCAACGACGCCTTCAGCGGGCAGCACTCGGGCTGGCATACCGAAGACCTGGTGAGCCAGCACCGCATCAGCCGCGAAGATCAGGACCGCTGGGCAGCGCGCTCGCAGCAGCGATTCAGTGCTGCGCAGGCGGCGGGCAAGTTCGGCGAGGAGATCGTGGCGATCGAGCTGGCGGGCCGCAAGGGGCCGGTGCGATTCGATCGCGACGAAGCAAATCGCCCGGACACGACCGTCGCAACGCTGGCCAAGCTCAAGCCGGCTTTTCGCAAGGACGGCAGCATCACCGCCGGCAACGCGCCCGGGCTCAACAGCGGCGCGGCCGCGATGATCGTCGCGGAGCGTGGATTCGCCGAGAAGCAAGGCTTGCAGCCCTGGGCCCGACTGGTCTCGCACGGTGTGGCGGCGGTCGAGCCGGGCCTGTTCGGCATCGGACCCGTGCCGGCGGTCAAGCTGGCCCTGGAGCGAGCAGGCTGGAAGCACAGTGACATCGAGCGCATCGAGATCAACGAGGCCTTTGCGGCAATTGCGCTGGCCTGCCTGCGCGAGATGGGCCTGCCGGAAGACATCGTCAACGTCGAAGGGGGCGCGATCGCCCACGGCCATGCGATCGGCGCCACGGGTGCCGTGCTGACCACGCGACTGCTGCATTCGATGCGGCGGGACCGGCTGAAGCGGGGCGTGGTGACCCTGTGCATCGGGGGCGGGCAAGGGATCGCACTTGCGCTGGAGGCGCTTTGACACGGAGCGGTGTACTTGGCGAAGTCGAGTGCGTGGTACGAGGAAGCGCATGCACGGGACGGCTTGCCTCGGCGCGCGACGCGCCATCGCGCTGACTCAGGACCGATCGCCACCGGCTTCGCAAGACGCCGATCCGGAAGTCTTTCAAACTCACTCTTCAAAGGAAAATCATGAGCAAGTATTTCAGGCTCTGGTGCGAATCGGCTGGGGAAGTGGGTTACGCTCGGACTTTTGATGAGCGCGAGCCCACGATGAGTACGTTGAGAGACATTGACTGGTTGTTCAACGGGCGGCACTTCGACCGCGAAGTCATTGTCCTGTGCGTGCGTTGGTACCTGCGCTAAAAGCTCAGTCTTCGGGACCTCGTTGAAATGATGGCCGAGCGCGGCCTGTCGCTGGCGCATAAGACCATCATGCGCTGGGTCAAACGCTTCACGCCGGAGTTCGTGAAGCGCTGGGATCGATTTGCAAGATCGGCCGGTCGTTCGTGGCGCGTCGACGAGACCTATGTGAAGATCCGCGGCAAATGGGCCTATCTCTACCGTGCCGTTGATCGAGCGGGGATGACGGTCGATTTCCGGCTCAGCGCCAAGCGCGATGTCGCGGCAGCCAAGGCCTTCCTCGCGAAGGCGATCAAGCGTCAGGGGGGGGGGCGCTCCCAACACCATCACGTTGGACGGCTACGCGGCGTCTCATCGCGCGGTGCGCGAAATGAAGACTGACCAGTTGCTGCCCGGAGACACGATGTCTCGATCATCGAAATACCTTAATAACCTGATCGAGCAGGATCATCACAATATCAAGTCCAGGGTCAATGCGATGCTCGGCTTCAAACGTTTCAGGAATGCGGCCGTTACGATCTCCGGCATCGAACTGATGCATCGCATTCGCAAAGGGCAGTTCGACATCACAATGCCGCGCTTCAAAGATGCCAGTGCGCCTGCCGTATGGAAGGCGGTTCTCTCGGCATGATGAGGTCACCGCGAACGCGCCGCCTCATCGCTCGCGGCCGAAGTTTGCACCAGGGCCGACGATGGTGTGATTGAGTTGGATGGCCATGTCGCGATCTCCGGGACGGGGTGTCAGCAAGCGCCAACGTGCGAGCCAGCGCGGTGCGGCCACCCGGCCGCCACCGCGCCACTCTCGCAGGGTACATGGATTTCGGCGCGCTGGGATGGGCAGGCGTCACCGGCCGGCCGCCATACGGCCAAAGTCTCCGCGATGCCGGCGCGGTTGGCGTGGCAGCGTGCATGTCATTGGCAGGAGGGTTTCTCCTGCTTCTCCCGGATGTTTTCGCACCGTGCTGTGCCTGCACCAGCTCCACGCCGCAGGCGCGAGGCGATGGGCTGCGGATAATTTCACGATCATGAAAGTACGCGGTACGGGAATTCACTCGGACACTGCTCACGCCTTGCTGGTCCAGCCAATACGATGCCGCTCCTGCGTCGCTTCGTGCCGCGCATCGTCCTCGGTATGCAGGTAAGCGCTGGTGGTCGAGATGGACGCGTGCCCAAAATTATCCCGTACAAAGCGCAGGTCTACCTGCCGGTCGGTCATATGCGACCCCGCCGTATGGCGCAGCCAGTGCGCCGACGCGCTGGCCAGCACCGTGGCACGGCTTTCCCACTCGGGGCCGCGCGCCCGCAGGTGCTCAGCCGCCAGCGCGAAGATCTCCTTGAGCACCAGGTGCAGCGCACCGCGCGATAACGGTTTCTCCTTGCCGATGATCGGCAGCACGATGGGGCGTTCCTCGCCAGGCAGCGGCGCCGGCGGCAGGCTGTGGGCGCTGCGATAGCGCGCCAGCTCCACCATCAGTTCATCGGTGGCCGGCACCAGCCGCGTCTTGCTGCCCTTGCCGGTGACCTCCAGCCACCAGCGCTCGACGCCCTCCCGGTCGCGCCGGCAAAAAAATGCCCCCATGCGCGTCTCGGCCACCTCGGCCGCCCGTAAGCCGCCCAGATACAGCACCGTGAAGAGCCAGCGGCAGCGCGCCGCGTGCAGGCGCTCGCGCTCGGTTGCACTGTCGCTCGTGCCCGGCATCGCCTCGATGGTGTCCTTGACCGTCTGCCACATGGCGTGGCTGAGGTAGCGCGTGATCCTGGGCTGGCTCTGGCCGCGCCGGCTGCGTGCCAGCGAGAGCGGGTTGCCGGCGAGGTAGCCGGCGTCGACCAGCCAGGCGAACAGCGCATTCAGGATCACCATGGTGTGGCGCGCGCTGGCCGGGGAGAGCGGCCCGGCGAAAGGGCGCCAGTCCGGATGGCTGCGCGCGAGTTTCTTGCGCGAGGCCATGACCCAGCGCCAGGCCGGCTGCGGGTCGGCCAGGAAGCGCTCGTAGAGCAGCAGGTCCTCGTGGGTGAGCGACGACAGCGGCTTGCCGTGCTGCATGACCGCCCATAGCAGCAAGCGCTCCGCCTCGCGCCGGTAGGTCTGCAGGGTGGCCGGGGTGTCGGTGTAGCGGGCCAGCCAGGCGGTGACGGCGGCGAGATCGTTGGCGGCGGCGATCTGCGGGGTGCCGCCGCGGGCGCGGTTGCTGCCGGCGGCGCCACCGAGGTCGGCGGGCAGGGCCAGGCGTTCGAGCGGGGTGGCGGGCAGGGCAGTGAAGGCAGTGTGGGCAAGCGGGAGGGGTTCCATCGTGGCACGCAAGGCGCGCAAGCTGATCTGGTCATTATTATAGACAGAAGCGCACTTATGTCTAAAGATTTATCTTTTTAGTTAACTATTTAACGTATTACGTAGTAATATATGACAAATTTACCGAACGTTCCACGTAGAACATGACCGCCAGCCCGCTCGATCACCCGCCGCCCCTGCCCAGCGACGCCGCCGCCGAGGCCCAGCTCGCCGCCGACATCGCCACGCTGCGTGCGCAGTTCCCCGACACCCGCGCGCTCTACCGCGAGGTCTGCGCCTTGCTGTTCTTCCGCTACGGCATCACGCCTACCGCCAACAAGCTCTATCAGTTGGTACGAAAGGGCAGCATGGGCACGCCCACCGAGGTGCTGGCGCAGTTCTGGCAAGACCTGCGCGGCAAGATGCGCGTGACCATCGACCAGCCCGGGCTGCCGGACGCGCTCAAGGCGATCGCGGCCAACGCCGTGCAGTCGATCTGGCAGGCCGCCAATGAGGCGGCCGCCGGCGAGCTGGCCGCCTTGCGGGCCGAAGCGCGGCTGCAGGCGAGCGAGGCGGAAGCGCAGCGCGACCAGGCGCGCGCCGCGGTGGTGGAGGCCGAGCAGGAGAAAGCGGCCGTACAGGCCGGGCTCGACGCCGCCCAGCGGGCCAGCGCGGCGCTACAGGGGGAGCTGGACGCCGAGCGCCAGGCCCACGCGGCCGCGCAGGCGCGCCAGGAGGAGGGCCGGCGTCAGATCGAGGCGCTGGAGCGGCAACTGGGCGAGATGCATACGCAGTTCTCGGCGGACCTGGAGCGCACCCGCGAGCAGGTCGCGGTGGCGCAGGAGCGCGCCAGCGCCACGGAGCGCCGCGCGCTGCGCGAGATCGACCAGGAACGCACGCTGCGCCAGAAGGGCGAGCAGGCGCTGGCGGATTTGCGCGCCGAACTGGCGGCCGGGCAGGCGAGGGCGCAGGAGGCCGCCGTGGCTGGCGCGGAGGCGCGGGCGCGGCTGCAGGCCGAGCGCGATACGCTCAGCCGGCAACTGGTGGAGGCAGAGCAGGCGCTCGGGCGCGGGCAAGCAGCCCAGGACGAGCTGCGGGCGGAACTGGAGATGGCAGTACGGCGCGCCGAGCGGGCCGATGCGCAAGCCAGCGCGACGCGCCGCATGGCGACCACCAGGCGCCAGGTGCCAGCGACCAAAACCAAGTTCAAGTTCAGGCCGGGGCCGGTCTGAGGAGAGGAGGGGGCGAGGATTTGTCCATGCCGCATGGCATCGAGGTTTCGGCCACGGAGTTTCACATGGTTCCATTACGAACCCCAACGGCGGATAGGCGCGGCCAGGACTCCTTCAAGAGGAAATTGAATGCCGCCCCCTTGAAAACCGGCGACAGATTGCCTAATTTAATCTCGCCCAGGCAGCCGCGATGTTGCGCGCTGCGTGTTTCTGTTTGTTTGCCAGCAGTTTGGCAGGCGAGTGGGAGCGCATAGGCCCGTTCGCCTCCTTGCTGCATCAAAGGAGGATACGATCATGAGTGATCTCTTTTTGGGGACCGACCTCTTCAGCGAGTTCGACCGCCTGCAGCGCCAGATGGCGAGCTTGTTCGGCGGCTTCCCGTCCAGCATCCGCTCCGAGCGATCCGGCGCGTTCCCTGCCGTCAACGTTGGCACCACGGAAGATTCGATCGAGATCGTCGCATTCGCTCCTGGCATCAAGCAAGACAACCTTGAGGTATCGATCGACAAGGGCTTGCTGACGATCAGCGGCGAACGCGAAGCCGCGCACTCGGAAAATGACGCCGAGGTACGGCCGTACGCGCAGGAGCGATTCGTCGGCCCCTTCCGGCGCATCGTCGAACTGCCACAGAATGCTGACCCCGACAAGGTACAGGCGCACTACGCCAACGGCTGCCTGTCGATCAGCATTGGCAAGCACGAATCCTCGAAGCCTCGGTCGGTCACTGTCCAGTAACGTGAGGAGAATGCCATGAGCGACACTACCCAAGTGGTTGAGCGCGGCCAAGGCGCGGTGGCGCAACGCCAGGAAGAGAGGCCGACGCGCAAGATCACGCTGCTTCCCGCTGTTGACATCTTCGAGGACAGCAACGGCGTCACCCTTTGGGCGGATCTGCCGGGGGTCACCAAGGACAGACTCAACGTGAGTGTCCATGATGGCACCCTGTGCATCGAGGCGGAAGCCGTGGTGCCGACCCCGGCCAACCTGCGAGTGCAACACGCGGAAATTCGCGAGCCGCACTTCGCCCGCGCGTTCGCCCTGAGTCCAGAGTTCGATACGTCGAAGATAGACGCGCACTTGCAGGATGGCGTGTTGAAGCTGACGATCCCGCGCCGAGACGAGGCACGGCCACGTCGCATCGCGGTTAGCGTCGGGTGAGTTCTGTCGTGCCATTCACGGGGTTGAAACGGCAGGGTGGCGTCCGGATGGGCGCCACCGTCGGCCCTTAGAAGACGCGGATGACCGTATCGGCGGCCTCACCACCAGGGTTGGGTCTAGCGGCGTCGCCGGTGGCCGGGCGCGGCCGGTCGTTGCCGGCGGTCATTCGTACCCGTCAACTGAGCATTCGGCAGGAGGGTAAGATGAAAACGGAACTGGGCAAATGGAACCCCTTCAAGTTCCTGCGGAAGACGACAAGTGACAAACAACCGATGGGGGATGCGTCCAACGTGCCCGCGCCGAGGCACGGCACGCCCGACTGGCCCGACGTTGCGCCTCCCCAAGACCGGTTCGTCGCGGTCTGCCGTAAGGACGATCGAAGTGAAGTGAGCTGATGTCTGCAATCCTGAGGCATCGTATGTATTTGCGCGAAGCGTGCTCCACGCAGGCGGGCAATCCTGGCGGCCGTGGAAGGGGGCGGCTGACGCGGAACGCCAGAGGCGGGCGCAGCCCCTTTGGCGCGCGCGGTGCTTGGGGCTGCACGCTATGGGCTTCCAATGGGGCTCATTGCAGCGGCGAACGAAGGCGCGACGTTGCGTTCTTGAAATCGCCGGACTCGCCCCTATTTTGGCGGCAATGTACTGTCGGATGGAGACTTCCATGGAGTTCAATTCTGAGTGGCTGACGCTGGGCAAGCATCGGGTGCAGCTCAAGTGCGTGCGCGGCTTCCCTACCGAGCGAACGCGGAGTGTGGCGGAGCTGGCCAAAATGGCCATTGAGAACAACCTGAGCGCGGGAGCCCGCTTGGTGGAGGTGACCGCAGAAGGCGAGAAGGCCTATGTGATCAGTGTCGGTACGACCTTCGCGAAAGACAGGGAGGCGGCGCCCCACCTGGAAGTGGCATTGGCCACAATGTTCGGCTTAGCGCCCGAGCAGGTCAACATAGACGTCGTCGTGGTCAGTCAAACGGAGGTGGATATGCACTTTGGCGTGTATGAGCGGATGCTGGCCGAAAAGCTTGGCGCCGTGCCACCAATCCAGTGAAGCTCGGTCCTGGCACCAGAGTTCGAACGGGTTATCGTTGATAGCACGGTCCAGGAGAAGGTCGTTGCCTATCCGACCGACAGCCCGCGGCTGGAAGTGGCGCGGGCCAAGGTGGTCCAACTAGCAAGACGCGCTGGCATCCGGCTCAAGCAGACCTTTACCAGGGAAGGCAAGTGGCTGCGATTTCGTGCGGGCGGTTATGCGCATGCCAAGCAGTTCAAACGGCTGAGTACATTGCTCACGCGTCAGCGCACCGTGCTCGGCCGTGTACTGCGTGATATCGAACGCACGATGGCGGCGCTCGCCGAGGATCAGCAAGAGCGTTTGCGTCCCTGGCCAGAACGCGCGCGACGCACTGCGCAGCAGCGTGCCAAGGGGGGTACAGATGAGCAAAGCCGGCGCCGAATTTGTCACACCAGCATCGAATGGTTTCGTAGGTCATGACCACGCCGCGCTCAAACAGCTACTCCTCGATGTCGCGCAAGCTCAGGTTGAAGCGGTAATACCAGCGCACCGCGTGACTGATGACCGCTGATGGAGACCGGTGGCCGTTGTATAGCGATTTGGTCTTTTTCATCGCAAGGGCCTGTCAGAGATTTTGTGTTTAGGGCATAACATGTCACCAAGGAGCATGTATGCCACGCAAGACCAAGACGAGC
>NZ_JBXASU010000107.1:0-23624 GCF_058809705.1 Cupriavidus sp. MPR-AND1C
CGCGCCGGCCGCTGCCGCCGGCCCGGTTGAGGTCAAGGTGCCGGACATCGGCGACTACGACTCGGTCCCGGTGATCGAAGTCCACGTCAAGCCGGGCGACACCATCAACGCCGAAGACGCGCTGGTGACGCTGGAGTCCGACAAGGCCACCATGGACGTGCCGTCGCCAGCCGCCGGCGTGGTCAAGGAAGTCCGGATCAAGGTCGGTGACAACGTCGCCGAGGGCACGCTGATCCTGATTCTCGAAGGCGCTGCCGGCGCTGCGGCCAGCGCGCCTGCCGCTGCTGCCCCGGCTGCTGCTGCTGCTGCTGCTGCCGCTGCTGCCGCTGCTCCGGCTCCCGCTCCTGTAGCCAGCGCCCCGGCCCCGGTCCCTGCGGCCGCGCCCGCCGCCGCCGCTCCGGTAGCCGGCGTGACCGGCACCGCTGCCCATGCCAGCCCCTCCGTGCGCAAGTTCGCGCGCGAACTGGGCGTGGACGTGTCGCGCGTGCCGGGCACCGGCCCCAAGGGACGGATCACCCAGGACGACGTGCAGGCCTACGTCAAGGGCGTGATGAGCGGTCATGCCGCGGCTCCGGCAAAGGCAGCCGCTGCCCCGGCTGGTGGTGGCGAGCTGAACCTGCTGCCGTGGCCGAAGGTGGATTTCACCCGTTTCGGCGAGGTCGAAAGCAAGCCACTGTCGCGCATCAAGAAGCTCTCGGGCGCGAACCTGCATCGCAACTGGGTGATGATTCCCCACGTCACCAATCACGACGAGGCCGACATCACCGAGCTGGAAGCCTTCCGCGTGCAGCTCAACAAGGAATACGAGAAGCAGGGCATCAAGGTCACCATGCTGGCCTTCATGATCAAGGCCGCCGTCGCCGCGCTGAAGAAATTCCCGAATTTCAACGCGTCGCTCGATGGCGAGAACCTGGTGCTGAAGCAGTATTTCAACATCGGTTTCGCCGCTGACACGCCGAACGGCCTGGTTGTGCCGGTGATCAAGAACGCCGACAAGAAGGGCGTGATCGAGATCGGCCAGGAAATGAACGAACTGGCCAAGCTGGCGCGCGACGGCAAGCTCAAGCCGGACCAGATGCAAGGCGGCTGCTTCTCGATCTCCTCGCTGGGCGGCATCGGCGGCACGTATTTCACGCCGATCATCAACGCGCCGGAAGTGGCCATCATGGGCGTGTGCAAGTCGTACCAGAAGCCGGTGTGGGATGGCAAGCAGTTCGTGCCACGCCTGACGCTGCCGCTGTCGCTGTCGTGGGATCACCGCGTCATCGACGGTGCGGAAGCGGCTCGCTTCAACACCTATTTCGGTCAGTTGCTGGCCGATTTCCGCCGCATCCTGCTGTAAGGCGGGCAGGGCGCGCCGGGCCTCGCGGCCATGCGCGCCCTTACCTGCAACGTCTGCAACCTGCAAACAGGAAGCGAGCCCATGACTACCTGCGTTGTCGTCAAAAAGGCCGGCGAAGTGGCGATTGCCGCCGACGCGCTGGTGACGTTTGGCGACACCCGGCTCACGCGCGCCTACGAGCGCAACCAGAAGGTGTTCCCGGTGGGTGACAGCTTCGTGGCGCTCGCCGGCACCACCGCGCACTTCCCGGTCATGCGCAGCCTGTTGGCCGGGCTGGGCGAGGATTGCCGGCTGGGTTCGCGCGATGAGGTCTTCCGGACCTTCCTCAAAGTGCATGAAAAACTCAAGAACGAGTATTTCATCAACACCAAGGAGGACGAGGACGATCCTTACGAGTCCTCGCAGATCGTCTGCCTGATTGCCAATCCGGCCGGCATCTTCGGCGTGTATTCGTACCGCGAAGTCTTCTCGTTCGATCGTTTCTGGGGCATTGGCTCGGGGCGTAACTACGCCTTGGGCGCCATGCACGCGGTCTACGACCAGCCGGGCCTGGCCGCCCGCGAGATTGCGCGCATCGGGGTGGATGCAGGGGTGGAGTTCGACAAGAGTTCGGCAGGCCCGGTCGAGGTGCAGGTGGTGCAACTGGCTGACATGGCTGGCGACGGAGCAACCAATAACGATGGCGCGCCCCGCATCTGAAGCGGAGCGCGTTCTTGAGGAGCAAAACATGAGTGTGATCGAAGTCCAGGTGCCGGATATCGGCGATTTCGACGCGGTGGAAGTCATCGAGGTGCTGGTCAAGGCTGGCGATACGGTCGAGCAGGAGCAATCGCTGATCGTGCTCGAGTCCGACAAGGCCAGCATGGATGTGCCGTCGTCCGCCGCCGGCAAGGTGGTGGAGGTGCGCATCAAGGTGGGCGACAAGGTTGCCAAGGGCGCCGTCATCTGCACGCTGGAGAGCGAAGCCGCGGCCAAGCCGGCGGCCGCGCCTGTCTCTGCACCTGCACCTGCGCCTGCGCAGGTATCCGCGCCTGCCGCGGCTCCGGCTCCCGTGGCCGCCGCGCATGCGGGCAGCGCGGATATCACCTGCGACATGCTGGTGCTCGGCGCCGGCCCTGGTGGCTACTCGGCCGCCTTCCGCAGCGCCGATCTCGGCATGAACACCGTGCTGGTCGAACGCTACAGCACGCTTGGCGGGGTCTGCCTGAACGTGGGTTGCATCCCCTCCAAGGCGCTGCTGCACAACGCCGCCGTGATTGACGAAGCCAAGGCCCTGGCGGCCCACGGCATCCTGTTCGGCGAGGCCAAGATCGACCTCGACGGGCTGCGCCACTACAAGGAAACCGTGGTCGGCAAGCTGACCGGCGGCCTGGCCGGCATGGCCAAGGCCCGCAAGGTACAGGTCGTGCGCGGTATCGGCACCTTCCTCGACCCGCATCACCTCGAGGTGCAGGAAACCGAAGGTGACGCCAAGGCGACGACAGGCAAGAAGACGGTGATCCGCTTCGAAAAAGCCGTCATCGCCGCCGGCAGCCAGGCGGTCAAGTTGCCTTTCATCCCCGAGGACCCACGCATCGTCGACTCCACTGGCGCGCTGGAATTGCCGGAAGTGCCCAACAAGATGCTGGTCATCGGCGGCGGCATCATCGGGCTGGAAATGGCCACGGTGTACAGCACGCTGGGCGCCAGCATCGACGTGGTGGAAATGCTCGATGGCCTGATGCAGGGCGCCGACCGCGACCTGGTCAAGGTCTGGGACAAGATGAACAAGAAGCGCTTCGACAAGGTCATGCTCAAGACCAAGACGGTCGGCGTGGAAGCGAAGCCGGACGGCATCTACGTCAAGTTCGAAGGCGAGCAGGCGCCGGCCGAGCCGCAACGCTACGACCTGGTGCTGGTGTCGGTGGGCCGCGTGCCCAACGGCAAGCGCATCGGCGCGGAGAAGGCGGGGGTGGCGGTCACGGATCGCGGCTTTATCGACGTCGACAAGCAGATGCGCACCAATGTGCCGCACATCTTCGCGATCGGCGACATCGTCGGCCAGCCCATGCTGGCCCACAAGGCGGTGCACGAAGCGCACGTGGCAGCGGAAGCCGCGCACGGCGAGAAGGCCTACTTTGACGTCAAGCAGATCCCGTCGGTGGCCTACACCGATCCGGAAGTGGCCTGGGCCGGCGTGACCGAAGACCAGTGCAAGGCGCAGGGGATCAAGTACAGCAAGAGCGTGTTCCCGTGGGCAGCATCCGGCCGTGCCATTGCCAATGGCCGCGACGAAGGCTTTACCAAGCTGATCTTCGACGAGGAAACCCACCGGATCATCGGCGGCGGCATCGTCGGCACGCATGCCGGCGATCTGATCAGCGAAGTCTGCCTGGCAGTCGAGATGGGCGCCGATGCCGTGGATATCGGCAAGACCATCCACCCGCACCCGACGCTGGGCGAATCCATCGGCATGGCAGCCGAGATCTACGAAGGTGTCTGCACCGACGTCCCGCCGCCGCGCAAGCGCTAAGCGCTAAACGTCGCCGACACTAGAGAGGCCCGCCGTATGGCGGGCCTTTTTACGCCCTGATCCGCAATTAACCGCCAGATTTTTTGCCGCACACGCTTGCGGCTGCGCCGGCCAAAGCTTGCCTGCAGCGGGGAGGGCGTGTGTCCGTATGTCCGAGTGCCTGCTTGCCCATGTGTCGCGGGCAAAAAAATCCCGGCGCATGGCCGGGAATGAATCGATATTGGAATACATGGAAACCAGATACCGAGGAGACACCGTAGGAGGGCAGGGCGGCTTGAGTCGCCTTCCGTGCTGCCTTCGTTGGCAAAATGCGCTGGCCATGCCAGGCGCGCTTTGCCAACGAACCGGCCGAAGCCGGTCCGTTTCCTGCCGTCGCGGATCAGGCGGCGGTGGTGGCCTTCTTGGTCGCGGTGCGAGCCGTGGCGCTGGCTTGCTGTGCGGCCTTGGTGGCGGCGCTGGCGGCTGCCTGGAAGTTGGTCTCAGCGATTTCAACGGCTTGCTTGGTGGCCTTCTGGACCGACTCGTAAGCGTTGTTGGCGGCGCTGATCGCGGACTTCACGATGGCAACGGTCGACTCGGAGCCGGCCGGGGCGTTCTTGGCGAGGTTCTCGACCAGGGTTTGCACCTTCTTCGAGTTCTCAGCCAGCTGGGCTTCGGCGACCTTGGTGAATTCAGCCTGGGTTTCCGAGGCGATTTCGTACACGTGGCGGCTGTAGGCCAGGGCCTTTTCGGCAACCGGTTGGGCCAGCGAGGTCTGGAGGGCCAGCAATTCCTGGGCGTCCTTGGCCGAGAGGGCCTTCTTGGCGGTGTCCACGTTTTCAGCGAACGTGGCCTTGACGACTTGCAGGTTCAGTTCGACCAGCTTTTCGATGCCTTCAAAAGCTTTGGTGGTCAGGCCAAACAGGGTTTCGAGGTTGGCTTTTTGCGCTGCGGCGACTTGTTCCGGGGTGAAGCTCATGCTGGTCTCCAATAATGAAGTTCAAGGTCATGCAAAATTAGGCCGCCCAGATGTCAAAGCCATGACGAAATCAAGGTTGAACCTGTTTTTTCGTCAGCCAGCCCCAGGCGTAAGGGGGTTATCGGCGCGCTCCGCTTGCTCTGCAAAATCGATGGTGCGCCGCAACAATTCCAATTGTAGGGAAAAGAAAAACGGTGTCAAGGGCTTCTTGTGCATTGCACAAATAACTGTTGTTGAAGTCGATGCACTGTCACATTTTGGCTGCGCAGCACCGGCAGGCGTGCCACGCCCGGCATCTTGCGGGGGGAGGCAGGGGAGGGGTGGCACACCCTGGCGCCGGCA
This sequence comes from Cupriavidus sp. MPR-AND1C, assembly GCF_058809705.1. Taxonomy (NCBI): domain Bacteria; kingdom Pseudomonadati; phylum Pseudomonadota; class Betaproteobacteria; order Burkholderiales; family Burkholderiaceae; genus Cupriavidus; species Cupriavidus sp. MPR-AND1C. The sequence continues at coordinate 5,155 of NZ_JBXASU010000107.1, forward strand.
CAGTGCTACCATCGCGGTCTGCCGGAATTGCCGTCTCCCAAGGGTGCGACCAGCCGGCCGATGCACCACGGCCAAGTTGCCGCGACCGGCCGCCCGCCTATGTTTGCCCTCATGCTCGCTTTTTACGCCGATCATTTTGTCCTGCCCCTACCTGAGGGCCACCGCTTCCCGATGCGCAAGTACAGCATGTTGAGGGAGGCGGTCGAGCGCGATGTGCCGGGGCTGGTGCTGATCGAGGCGCCGCGGGCCGGGGACGATGCCTTGCTGCTGGCGCACACGCCGGAATATGTCGCGAGCGTCTCCCGGGGCGAACTGGACCCGGCGCGCCAGCGCGAGATCGGCTTTCCCTGGTCGCACGCCATGGTCGAGCGCTCGCGGCGCTCCGCTGGTGCCACCATCGAGGCCTGCCGCGTAGCGCTGCGTGAGGGCATCTCGGTCAACTTGGCGGGCGGCACCCATCACGCCTATGCCGATAAGGGCGGTGGCTTCTGCGTCTTCAACGACGCGGCCATCGCCGCGCGCCAACTGCGCCGCGACGGCCGGGTGGCGCGCGTGGCCGTGGTCGATCTCGACGTGCACCAGGGCAACGGCACCGCCTCCATCCTGCGTGACGATCCCTTCGTCTTCACGCTGTCCCTGCATGGCGAGAAGAACTATCCCTTTCGCAAGGAGGCCAGCGATCTCGACGTGGGCCTGCCCGATGGCTGCGACGACGAGGCTTACGCCCAAGCGCTGCAGGGCGCACTCCATACGCTGTTCGCGCGTTTTGCTCCCGACCTGATCATTTATCTGGCCGGGGCCGATCCGCATGAGGGCGACCGGCTTGGACGCCTGAAACTGACGCTGGCCGGGCTGGCCCGGCGCGACCGCCTGGTGTTTGACGCAGCCCTGGAACGCGGCCTGCCCATTGCCGTGACCATGGCCGGCGGCTACGGCAACCAGATCGAGAATACCGTCGCCGTGCATGCACAGACCATCGCACTCGCCACGCAATATCACGAGCGCTATGCCCGGCGCGACAAGCCGGACGCCGCCGGTGCAGGTGCGATCCCGCTAACCGGCGATACGGAGAAGGCACAGCAATGAGCGCAACCAGCCAGGCCCATGCGGCACGCGGCAACTTGTGGATGGCCGCCATGCCGTGGCTGTTCGTCGTGATCTGGAGCACGGGATTCATCGTAGCCAAGTACGGCATGCCGCACGCGGAGCCGATGACCTTCCTGTTTCTGCGCTTTGTCGGTGTGCTGGTGCTGATGGTGCCCTTCGTGCTGATGGCGCGTGTCCCGCTGCCGCAGCACGCCGGGGCGACCGACTGGCGCATGGTGGGGCACATCGCACTGGCAGGGCTGTTCCTGCAGGCGGGCTACCTGGGGGGCGTGTGGGCAGCGGTCAAGCTCGGCATGCCAGCGGGCGTCTCCGCGCTGATCGTTGGCATGCAGCCAATCCTGACCGCGCTGGCGGCCTCGCGCATGGGCGAGGTCATCGGGCGGCGCCAATGGCTGGGGTTGCTGCTCGGCATCCTTGGCGTGGGCCTGGTGGTGGCAAACAAACTGTCGGCCAGCGGGCTGTCCGCGCCAAGCCTGCTGCTGGCGCTGGGCGCCTTGTTCTCGATCACCTTCGGCACGCTGTATCAGAAACGCCATTGCCCGATGTTCGACCTGCGCATGGGCTCGGTGATCCAGTTCGCCGCGGCGGCGCTGGCCTGCCTGCCTTTCATGTTCCTGACCGAAACCCGTCACGTCGAGTGGAATGCCGAGATGGTCGGCGCGCTCGCCTGGTCGGTGGTCGCGTTGTCCATCGGGGCCATCTCGCTGCTGTTCCTGTTGATCCGCCAAGGCGCGGCCACCAAGGTATCCAGCCTCATGTACCTTACCCCGCCGACCACCGCCGCCATGGCGTGGCTGCTGTTCGGCGAGAGCTTCCCGCCGCTGGCCGCGCTTGGCATGGCCCTGGCCGCCGGTGGCGTTGCGCTGGTGATCCGCCGCTAATTTCCCCTTCTCGCGCTTTTCGATGAAACCGACCGCAGATACCCGCAGCGCCTATCGTCATTTCCAGCCCATCACCACGCGCTGGATGGATAACGACGTCTATGGCCACGTCAACAACGTCATCTACTACAGTTATTTCGATACCGTGGTGAACACCTACCTGATCCGGGAGGGCGTGCTGGATATCGAGTCCGGCGACACCATCGGGCTGGTGATCGAGACGCAATGCAATTACTTTGCCGCGCTGAGTTTTCCTGACACGGTGGTGGCGGGGCTGCGCGTGGCGCGGCTGGGCAATTCGAGCGTGCGCTACGAAGTGGGCCTGTTCCGTAACGACGAAGACGTAGCTGCGGCGCAGGGCCATTTTGTTCATGTCTATGTGGATCGCGCCACGCGCCGCCCGGTGCCGCTACTGCCCGCGCTGCGCGATGCGCTGCAGGCCCTGGTGTGCGAACCCGCGGATGCCAACGCGTGATCCGGCCCGCGCAAAGGAGTTGACAACCATGGATTCGCAGCAGAAACGGGGCGCCGCCCTGATCGATCAGGCCATCATCACGCGCCGCTCGGTGCGCGCGTTTCTCGATACGCCGGTGCCGCGCGCCGTGGTCAATGAGATCCTGGCCGTGGCCAGCCGGGCCCCGTCGGGCACCAACGCCCAGCCATGGCGGGTCTATGTGCTGACTGGCGATGCCAAGGTGAAGCTGTCGGCCGACGTGCTGGCCGCTTACGACGATCCGCAGCGCGACAGCAAGTATCGCGAGGAGTATCCCTACTATCCACGCGAGTGGGTGGCGCCGTACATTGATCGCCGCCGCAAGGTAGGTTGGGACCTGTACAGCCTGCTGCAGATCAGCCGCGAGGACAAGGCGCGCATGCATGCGCAGCACGCGCGCAACTTCACGTTCTTCGGTGCCCCGGTGGGCATGATCTTCACGATAGACCGCATCCTGGAGCTGGGCAGCTGGCTGGACTATGGGATGTTCCTGCAAAGCATCATGGTGGCGGCGCGGGCGCGCGGGCTGGATACCTGTCCGCAGGCGGCGTTCACCCAGTTCCACGCGGTCATCGGCAATCACTTGCGCCTGCCGGCGGATGAAATGGTGGTGTGCGGCATGGCCCTGGGCCATGCCGACCCCGCCGCCATAGAGAATACCCTTAGTACCGAGCGTGAACCGGTAAGCGGGTTCGCGCGTTTCTTATCTTAAGAAGCTGTCGGCGGCGAAGGCCAGCTTTGTGCCGTCGCTGTCCGCTGCATGTTGGCTCGGGGCAACCCGGTGGGCGGGTGAGAAAGATGAAACGGTGTGGAATTACCACAGCCGACGTCGGTCTTAATGCACGTGTCATGTGATGTGTGCCACGCATTTGCCGTAATGTGGAATTGTTTGCAAATCGAACTTTAAAGAGGCTTCGTAAGTCTTTAATCTTGCTAACAATTTCTTTTTTTCCTAAACTGGCGCAATCCTAGTTGCGCGCTGAATGAATCATGTTCCGGTCTGATTCCCCCCTATTTTTGCGATTCTTCGGCTCTACCCCTCTTACTTCGGTTGCGGCCTCTGTGCTGTTGACCGTTTCCATGCTGGCCGCCCCTGTGGCCGATGCCGCGACGAAAACGTCGGACACCGCTAAAACCAGCAAAAAATCGGCAAAAGTCGCCAAGTCCGAAAAAAAATCGGCAAATTCCCCCTCTAAATCCGCGAAATCCAAGCAGGTCGTCGCGACCAGCGGCAAGGCCGAGCACGCCACGACGCGCAAGGTCGTGGTACTGAAAAACGGTAAGCGCACCGTGGTGGCGCAGCGCCAGGCGGTACCGGTTCGTGCTGCGTTCATCCCCGCGAAACCCTCGCTGGGCGAGGCGCTCGGCCTGCGTGACACCGAAGACGCGCTCGCGCTGCGCTCCAGCGTGGCGCTGGTGATGGATCAGAACTCCAACGAAGTGCTGTTCCAGAAGAACGCCGCCGCGGTCCTGCCGATCGCCTCGATCACCAAGCTGATGACCGCGCTGGTTGTGATGGACGCGCGCCAGCCCATGGACGAGGTGCTCACCATCAACGAGGAAGACCGCGACAACGAAAAGCACAGCAGTTCGCGCCTGCGCTTTGGCGCGCAGCTCTCCCGTCAGGAGGCGCTCCTGCTGGCGCTGATGTCGTCGGAGAATCGTGCGGCATCGGTGCTGGGCCGCAGCTACCCGGGCGGCCTGCCGGCCTTTGTGCAGGCCATGAACCGCAAGGCGCGCGAGCTCGGCATGAACGACAGCCACTTTGTCGATTCGAACGGCTTGTCGAGCAGCAATGTATCGAGCGCGATGGACCTCGTGCGCATGGTCAACGCGGCGTACCGCAATCCCACCATCCGCGAGTTTTCGACGCAGACCGAGCATGAGGTCAATGTACTGGGCCGCACCCAGCACTACGTCAGCACCAACCGCCTGGTTCGCGGCGGCAACTGGGAGATCGGCCTGCAGAAAACAGGCTTTATCTCCGAGGCTGGCCAGTGCCTGGTGATGCAGGCACGCGTAAATGGCCGCAATGTGGTGATGGTGTTCCTGGATTCCGTTGGCAAGCTGTCCCGCTTCGCCGATGCCAACCGCGTCAAGGACTGGCTGGAACACGTGCAGACCGGGCCTGGCCGCCCTTTTCCGACGTCCCCAAACCTGACGCAAGGGCCTGGCAACCCCACTAGCCCCCAGGCAATCCTGACCGCCCAGCAGCCTCGCGGCATCTGATGGCGGCACCGGAGTGATCTGGCCGCCTGCTGCTTGAAGTCAAAAAACGCGCCGTCACCGGCGCGTTTTTCCTTGGGGAGTGGGCGGCGCGCTTAGAGCAGCTTGCCCGGATTCATGATGCCGGCCGGATCCAGCAACTGCTTGATGCCCCGCATCATGCGCAGCTCGAGTGGGTCCTTGAGGCGCAGGAAATCATCGCGCTTGAGCTGGCCGATGCCATGCTCGGCGCTGATGCTGCCGCCGTAGCGCGCCACCTCATCCAGCACTTCGGCGGTCAGCGCCTTGCCATGCTGCGCGGTCCAGTCGCGCTGCGCGCCCGCGGGGCGCGACAGGTTGTAGTGCAGGTTGCCGTCGCCGAAATGCCCGAAGATAAACGGGCGGATGCTGGGACTGATGGCCTTGAGGCGCGCCTCCATCGACACCATGAAGGCTGGGATCTGCTCGATCGGCAGCGACACATCGTGCTTCAGGTGCGGCCCGTCGGCACGCTGGGCCTCGGAGATTTCCTCGCGCAGCTTCCACAGGCTCTGCAGTTGCGACAGCGACGCAGAGACGGCGGCGTCCAAGCACAGTTCGCGCTCCAGCGCCTCGCCAATCACGCGCTCCAGCAGCACGTTGAGGGCGGCTTCGTCGGTGGTGTCGGCCAGCTCCACCAGCACATAGGCGGGATAGCGTTGGCTGAAGGGCTCCTGCACGCCCTCCGCGTGCTTGAGCACGAGGTCGACACAATCGCCGGTGAAGAATTCGAAGGCTTGCAGGCGAGCGCCGCACTGCGCGAACAGCAACTCGAAGAGCTCCAGCGCCTGCAGCGGGGAGGCCACCGCCGCAAGCACTACCGAGCGTGCGTCAGTGCGCGGAAACAGGCGCAGCGCTGCCGCGGTAATGACGCCCAGCGTGCCTTCCGAGCCGATCAGCAATTGCTTGAGGTCGTAGCCGGTGTTGTCCTTGCGCAAGGCGCGCAGGCCGTGAAAGATCTCGCCATTGGGCAGCACGGCTTCCACGCCCAGCACCAGCTCGCGGGTCATGCCGTAGCGCACCACATTGACCCCGCCCGCGTTGGTCGCGAGATTGCCGCCGATCTGGCAGGAGTCCTCGGCCGCCAGGCTGAGCGGCAGCAGGCGATGCGCCTCCTGCGCGGCGCGCCGCAGGTTGCCCAGGATGCAGCCCGCTTCGGCGATGAGCGTGTTGGCGATGGTATCGATCGAGCGGATCGCGTTCATGCGGTCCATGCTCAGGACCACGTTGGCGGGGCTGCTGTCCGGCGCGGCGCCGCCGCACAGGCCGGTGTTGCCACCACGCGGCACCACCGGCACCGCGGCCTGCTGGCATAAGGCCAGGCAACGTGCCACTTCATCCACCGAGCGCGGGCGCACCACGGCCTGCGCATTGCCACGGTAAAGGCCGCGCCAGTCGGCGAGCCACGGTGCAACCTGGTCTGGCTCGGTGGCGACCACGTCGGGGCCTAGCGCCTCGATCAGGCGGGGCAGGAAAGCTGAGTTTTGCATGATGGGTCTATCCGGAGTGGCAATGCGGCTTCAGGCCGCGGAATGAGTGGGATCCTGGCCGCTGGTGAGGGGCTTGCCGCGCGCTGCCAGCTGCAGGCCCAGGCGTGCCGCCGCGCCGCGCAGGTGGGCTACCGCCGCGGCGCGCGCTTGTTCAGGGTTGCCGGCGCGGATCGCGTGGAAGATGGCCAGGTGTTCCTGGTGGACCTGTTCGGACAGGCCCTCCTGCTGGCGGGTATTGAGCCGCGCCACATGCACGGCCTGGTGCAGTTGCAGGTTCAGGTACTGCAGCAACTGCAGGTAGTACTTGTTGTGGGTGGCGGTGGCGATCGCCACATGGAAGGCCGTGTCTGCCTCGGCGCTGTGGTGCGGGTCGTGCAATTGCGCCGCGAGCCGGTCCAGCAGCGCCTGCATGCCGGCGACATCCTGCGCGGTGCGCCGCAGCGCCGCCAGCGCGGCGGCGGCGCTTTCCAGATCGAGCCGCAGCTCGTAGATGCTGGCCAGTTCGTCGCGATCGATGCCGATTTCCTGCGGCAGCTGGAAGCCGGCATTGCCCACGCGCGAGCGCACCGTGCTACCCACGCCCTGGCGGCTTTCCACCAGGCCTTGGGAGCGCAGGTGCTCGGTCACCTCGCGGATGACGGCCGGGCTGACACCGTATTGCTCGGCAAGCTGCTTGCCGGTCGGCAGCCGGGCGCCAACGGGGTAGGTGCCGCCGGCGATCTCGGCGCGCAACTGCTGGGTTACCTGTTCGGTGAGGGTAATGGCTTTGGTCCGCATGCCCAGCAGGATATAGCTATTCAGGTTATCTGAAAACTAAGGGTATATACTTAGTTTTGGCTGAGGCTATCCGGAGGGGAAGGGGGTAGGAAAGGGGAAGCGGGCGAGGTAAGGGTTCGGCGCGAAGGGCGCGTGGCTCCCCGCACCGTCCACCCCGCCGTGTTCAGGCTGCGGCGTCAGTCGCGTAGCCCATGCCGCGCGAGATCTGCAGCGCGGTTTCCTTCAGGTTTTGCAGCCAGCTGTCCTGCAGGCGGTCGGCCGGGGCCGAGAGCGACAATCCGGCCACCAGACGGCGCGAGTCGTCGTAGATGCCGGCGGCGATGCAACGCACGCCGAGTTCCAGCTCTTCGTTGTCGCGCGCGTAGCCGTTGGTGCGCACCCAGTTGAGCTCGCGCTCGAGCTTGATCAGGTCGGTGATCGAGGTGCGGGTGTGGCCGGCCAGCCCGGTGCGGGTGGCGTAGTTGCGAACGCGCGCCACTTCATCGGCGGCCAGAAACAGCTTGCCGACCGAAGTCAGGTGCAGCGGTGCGCGCCCGCCAATGGCGCGCACCACCTGCATGCCAGAGCGCTCGCTATAGGCACGCTCGATGTAGACGATCTCGTCGCCTTGCCGCACCGACAGGTTCACCGTCTGGCCCGTCACGCGGTGCAGGGCCCGCATCGGTGCCAGCGCGGCATCGCGTACCGACAGGCGGGCCTTGACCAGGTTGCCGAGCTCCAGCAGCCGCATGCCAAGCCGGTAGCTGCCCGGATCGGAGCGGTCCACAAAACGGCAGGCCACCATGTCATTGAGGATGCGGTGCGCGGTGGAAGGGTGCAGCCCGGTAGTCAGCGACAGCTCCTTGAGGCTGACCGGATCAGCGTGCTGGGCGAGCGCATCCAGCAGGGTCATCATGCGTTCGATGACCTGGATGGACGTCTTGCCGGGGGCTTTGTCTGCTTCTGCCATGGGGAAATGTTGCCGTGCGGCAAATTAAGCGGTTGCCTGATTCTATCTCACATTGTGAAAATTTCAATAGGTGAAATGGCATTGCCGCAAGAATCTTCTGATTTTGCCGGTGGCGAATGTGTCGAAAAGGGCATGCATAAATGCGGCGAATTCACCCCTGCCGTGCACGCTTTTGTATGCTGGCCGGTGCGCAAGGGCGCATAATTGCGGGGTTTCGGGGTCTGGAAAAGGGAAACAATGCGAGTTGGTCTGTTCGCCACCTGCCTGGTGGACCTCATGCGTCCGGAAATCGGCTTCTCGGTGCTCAAGTTGCTGGAGAAGGCTGGCTTCGAGGTGATGGTGCCCGAAGCCCAGACCTGTTGCGGGCAACCTGCCTACAACTCGGGCGAGCGCACGGCATCGCGTGGCCTGGCGGAAAAATTCCTGCGCGAGTTCGAAATGTTCGACTACGTGGTGATTCCATCCGGCTCCTGCGGCGGCATGGTGCTGCATCACTATGCGGACCTGCTCGGCGACGATCCCGAGTTGAATGGCCGCTACGAAGGCCTGCGCTCGCGCGTGTTCGAGCTGACCGATTTCCTGGTCAATGTGGCCAAGCTGGGCGAGTTCGATTCAAAGTTCACGGGCCGCATTACCTACCATGACTCCTGCTCCGGCTTGCGCGAACTGGGCGTCAAGAGCCAGCCCCGCGCTCTGCTGGCGCAATTGCCCGGTGTGCAGCTGAGCGAGATGAAGGACTGCGAGGCTTGCTGCGGATTCGGCGGCACCTTCTCGGTCAAGTACGGCAATATCTCCACGGCCATCGTCGATGAGAAGTGCGCCAACATCAAGGCCAGCGGCGCCGATGCCGTGGTGCTGGGCGACCTCGGCTGCATGCTCAATATCGAGGGGCGCCTGCGCAGGACCGGCGACACGCGTACCCAGGTGCTGCATATCGCGCAAGTGCTCGCCGGCGATGCCTGATCCCGGCCAGCTGAAAAACAAACCTTAGCGAGATCCCCGCTATGCAAGTTCGCAGCATGGAGTTCAAAGCGCGCGCGGGCCAGAAGCTGGCCGACCAGCGCCTGCAGCAGAACCTCAAGAAGCTCTCCACCAAGTTCGTCACGGCGCGCGCCGACGCCATCCGCGACATCGACTTCGATGCCACCCGCGAGGCACTCAAGGAGCGTCGCGACCGCGCGCTGCAGAACCTCGACGTCTGGCTTGCCACCTTCGAGGAGAACGCCACGCGCCGCGGCGCCACCGTGCTGTTTGCCGAGACCACGGCCGACGCCGCGCGGCTGGTAGCCGAGATTGCGCAAAAGCACGGGGTGAAGAAGGTCATCAAGAGCAAATCGATGGTGACCGAGGAAATGCGCCTGAACCAGGTGCTGGGCGAGATGGGCGTGCAGAGCATCGAGACGGACCTGGGCGAATACATCCTGCAGATCAACGATGCCGAGCCGCCGTCGCACATCATTGCCCCGGTGGTGCACAAGGACAAGGAAGAGATCGCCGATCTCTTCGCCAAGGTCCACCACAAACCGCGCCTGACCGATATCTCGGAGATGACGCGCGAGGCGCGTGAAGTGCTGCGGCCGGAATTCCTGTCGGCCGACATGGGCGTGACCGGCGGCAATTTCATCATCGCCGAAACAGGCTCGGTGGCGGTGGTGACCAATGAAGGCAACGAGGGCATGTGCACGGTGATGCCGCGCGTGCACGTGGCCGTGACCGGCATCGAGAAGGTGCTGCCGACGCTGGAAGACCTGGCCACCGTGATGCGGCTGCTGCCGCGCTCGGCTACCGGCCAGGCCATCTCGAATTACTTTTCGCTGCTGACCGGCCCGCGCGCCGAGGGTGAGCGCGACGGCCCGGAGCATATGTATTTCGTGCTGGTCGACGGCGGGCGCAGCGGCCTGATCGGCGGCGACTTCCAGGACATGCTGCGCTGCATCCGCTGCGGCGCTTGCATGAACCATTGCCCGGTGTACCAGAAGATCGGCGGCCATGCCTATGGCTGGGTCTACCCTGGCCCGATGGGCAGCGTGCTGACGCCGAGCTATGTCGGCATCGCCAACGCGCTGGACCTGCCGCAGGCTGCCACGCTGTGCGGAGAATGCAACCGCGTGTGCCCGGCTTCGATCCCGCTGTCGGACCTGCTGCGCAAGCTGCGCGAGAAGCAGATGGAGCGTGGCCTGCGTCCCTGGCAGGAGCGGCTCGGGCTGCAAGTGTGGGGCTTTGTGGCGCGCCGCCCGGGGCTATACGCCTTCGCCACCCGCATCGGCGCGCGTTTGCTCGCGCGCATGGGCGGCAGCAGCAAGCTGATTGCCCGCTTGCCGATGGCTGGCCGTGGCTGGACCGAGACCCGCGACTTGCCGGCGCCGAGCGGACGCACGTTCCGCGAACTTTACAAAGAAAGGAGGGCGCGTTGATGGCCACGACGACGAACAATGCATCGGCGCTGGCAACCATGCGCGCCGCACTCGAACAACACATCGGCGGCCAGCTCGCGGCCGATGGCCTGGTGCGCAGCTGGCGCGAGGCAGCTCCCGGCCTGGTGCTGCCGCCGATGTTCGGGCAGGCGATGGAAGAGTTGCTGCGCCGGCTGGAGATGGCGGCGGTATTTGCGCAAGATAGCTGCTCGTTCTCGAGCACCGCCGTCACCGACCAGCTCAAGCGCTGGCTGGACAAGGCGGCCACAGCCTGAGCAGCCACACGCTGTGCCCGAATGCAAAAGGCCCCCGCTCAAGCAGGGGCCTTTTGCATGGGTGCGTGGCTAAGCGAACGAAGCGCGAGGCTCAGCCCAGCAGCAGGGCATCATCATCGAGCTGCTCATGCCGCGTCTGCTCGAACATGCGCAGCAGGTCCGGCACGTCCAGCCCGGCGCGTTGGTCGCCCGACACGTCCAGCACCACCTGGCCCTGATGCAGCATCACCGTGCGTTGCCCGTAGTCCAGCGCCTGGCGCATGCTGTGCGTGACCATCATCGTGGTGAGCTTGGCTTGCTCCACGATCTTGGCGGTCAGCTCCAGCACGAAGGCGGCGGTCTTCGGGTCCAGCGCAGCGGTGTGCTCGTCCAGCAGCAGGATGCGCGAGGGCTGCAGCGAGGCCATCAGCAAGCTCACGGCCTGGCGCTGTCCGCCCGACAGCAGGCCGATGCGGTCGGTCAGGCGGTTTTCCAGGCCGAGGTTGAGCAGGCGCAGCTTGTCGCGGAATAGCTCGCGCGAGGGCTTGTTCAGCGCCGCGCGAAAGCCCCGGCGGCTGCCGCGCGCCATGGCCAGCGCCATGTTTTCTTCGATCGTCAGTGCCTCGCAGGTGCCCGCCATCGGGTCCTGGAAGACGCGCGCCACCAGCGGGGCACGGTCCCAGGCCGGCTTGCGCGTGACATCGACGTCGTCGATCGTGATGCGGCCGCTGTCCACCATCTGATCGCCGCTGATGGCATTGAGGAAGGTGGACTTGCCGGCGCCATTGGAGCCGATCACGGCAACGAACTGGCCCGTCGGGATATCCAGGCTGAGGCCGCGCAGCGCGCGCGTCTCGATCGGGGTGCCGGGATTGAAGGTGAGTTTCAGGTCTTGTGCGCGCAGCATCTCAGGCACCTCCGTTCTTGCGGCCGAACAGCTTCTTGCGGGTTCCCGGCAGCACCAGGGCGCCGGTCACCAGTACAGCCGTGACCAGGTTCAGGTCTTGGGCCTTGAGGCCGATGAACTCGCTGTTCAGGGCCAGCGCAATGAAGAAGCGGTAGAGGATGGCGCCCAGCACCACGGCCAGCGTGGTGTACACCAGCCGGCGCGCCGGCAGGATGCTCTCGCCGATGATCACCGCGGCCAGGCCGATCACGATAGTGCCGATGCCCATGGAGATATCGGAGCCGCCCTGGGTCTGCGCGAACAGCGCGCCCGCGAGGGCTACCAGTCCGTTGGACAGCGCCATGCCCGCCAGCGTGGCGCGGCCGGTGGCGATGCCCTGGGAGCGCGCCATGCGCGGATTGGCGCCGGTGGCTCGCATGGCCAGGCCGAGCTGCGAGGAGAAGAACCAGTCCAGGCCAAGCTTGGCCACGACCACCACGATCAGCAGCAGCGCGGGGCGCAGCATGTAGTCGGGCATCCAGTCCGGCTGCAGGACGGTGAAGATGGTCGACTCGGTGATCAGCGGCACATTGGGCTTGCCCATGATGCGCAGGTTGATCGAGTACAGCGCGATCATCATCAGGATACTGGCCAGCAGGTCCATGATCTTGAGGCGCACGTTGAGCCAGCCGGTGACGAAGCCGGCAAAGGCGCCCGCAACAATCGCCAGCGCGGTGGCGATGAACGGATCCTGGCCAGAGGCGATCAGCGTGGCCGCCACGGCGCCACCCAGCGGGAAGCTGCCGTCGACGGTCAGATCGGGGAAATTGAGGATGCGAAAGGAGATCAGCACCCCCAGGGCGACGAGGCTGAAGATCAGGCCGATCTCCAGGGCACCCAGCAGGGAAAAGAGGGACATGGGGGAATCCAGTTGCTTGTGTCCGGCACGGGAGGCCGAATCTGAAAACGCCTGGCGCGCTGCCCGGGTCAGGCGGCGCGGCGCAGGCGTTTCCGGGGGCGGGCCCGGATAGAGCCACCTGCGCGCGAACGCGCAGGGTCAGCGTGCCGTGATTACTTGATGACGGTCTTCGCTTCCTTGATCAGTTCGGGCGACAGCGTCACGCCTTGCTTCTCGGCCGCGCCGGTGTTCACGAACAGTTCCAGCTTGTCGCTGGTTTCCGAAGCGATCGCGCCGGGCTTCTCGCCCTTCAGGATACGCACTACCACCTTGCCGGTCTGATGGCCCAGGTCGCCGTAGTTGATGCCCAGCGCGGCAATGGCGCCACGCTTGACGCTGTCGGTATCGGCGGCCACCAGCGGGATCTTCGACTCGTTGGCGACCTTGACCAGGGCTTCGTACGCCGACACGACGTTGTTGTCGGTGTTGGTGTAGATCACATCGACCTTGCCGATCAGGCTCTTGGCGGCGGCGCCGATGTCGACCGTGCGCGGTGCGGCGGCTTCCTTCAGCGTCATGCCTTCCTTGGCCAGCATCGCTTTCAGCTCCTTGACCACCACCACCGAGTTGGCTTCACCGGGGTTATAGACCATGCCGACCGTCTTGGCCTTGGGCACCACGCGCTTGATCAGGGCAACCTGGCGGTCCAGCGGCAGCTTGTCCGACACGCCGGTCACATTGGTGCCCGATGCGCTCCAGCTCTTGACCAGCTGGGCGGCGACCGGATCGGTCACGCCGGAGTACACCACCGGCACCGATTTGGTGGCGGCCACCACGGCCTGGGCCGACGGCGTGGCGATGGCCACGATCACATTGGGCTGGTCGCCAACGAACTTGCGGGCGATCTGCGCGGCCGTGCCGGTATTGCCCTGGGCGCTCTGGTATTCCCACTTCAGGTTCTTGTCGGCGTCAAAGCCGGCGGTCTTCAGCTCGTCGCGCACGCCATCGCGGATGGCGTCCAGCGCGGGATGGTCGACGATCGAGAGCACTTTGACGGTCTGGGCCTGCACGGCGCCACCGTACAGCAGCGCGAGGGCGACGGCGCTGCCCAGGATGGTCTTGGTCGATGTCTTGAGACACTTCATGATTTTTAATCTCCCCCGGATATGGGTTCTGGGTGATGAGCCGCGTTTCGTTCTCGATAAGAACTGGTCCGCCGTCTTGCCCGGCGGCGCGCTGCGCCAACCGGCCGGTCCGCTATGTGGGCGATACACCAGGCGGCAGGCTGGAGGACGCTCTTGTACAGCGGATACGACGGCGATAAGCCTGCGAGGATACCATTTTCGAGGCGAAATTTGCCCGGTTTTGCCCTGTTCCGGTGCGTCCGCAGGGGAAAACCGCAGGCCCGGAGCACGCCATCGGCGGCGCCGGGCGGCGCACCGTCTCTGGTGCCTGCAACGCGCAAACGTTACTGCGCCGGATTGTGGATTTCGGCGTGGATGCGGGCAATGGCCGCGGTTGCCGCCTCGGGCAGCGGCGTTTGCCAGGCATCGATGTTCTCGCGTAGTTGTTCCAGCGAGGTGGCGCCGACGATGGTGCTCGCCGCGAACCAGCGCGAGTAGCTCCAGGCCAGCGCCAGCGTTGCCGGCGAGAGGCCGTGCTCGCGTGCCAGCGTCACATAGCGGGCGGCCGCGGCCAGGCTTTCCGGGCGCAGGTAGCGCGGGCTCCAGTCGGGCGGGAAGCGCGTCAGGCGGCCCTTGGCCTGCGCGTCAAACACGGGGTGGGCGAGGTCGCCACCGAGGTACTTGCCGGTGAGCTGGCCAAAGGCCAGCGGGCTGTATACCAGCAGGCTCACGTCGGTGCGAAAGCACGCCTCGTCCAGGCCCTGCTCGAAGCTGCGGTTGAGCAGGTTGTACGGGTTCTGGATGGTGGCGATGCGCGGCAGGCCGTGCAGCTCCGCCTGCTTGACGAACTCGGCCACGCCCCACGGCGTTTCGTTGGACACGCCGACATAGCGGATCTTGCCCGCGCGCACCAGCTCGCCCATGGCTTCGAGCTGCGCCTGGATCGAGGCGCACTCGCGCTCATTGGCCGGATCGAACTGCTTTTGCCCGAAGATGGGCGCGTTGCGAGCGGGCCAGTGGATCTGGTACAGGTCGATGTAATCGGTCTGCAGGCGCGCCAGCGAGGCGTCCACCGCCGCGCGGATGCTGTCCGGGGTCAGGTCGCCGCCATTGCGGATCCACGGCATGCGCGCCGGGCCCGCCACCTTGGTGGCCAGCACGATACGCTCACGCTGCTGGCGCTTGAGCCAGGTGCCGACGATGCGCTCGGTGCTGCCATAAGTTTCGGCACGCGGCTTGACCGGGTACATCTCTGCGGTGTCGATGAAGTTGATGCCGCGCGACAGCGCGTAGTCGAGCTGGCTGTGGCCTTCGGCTTCGGTGTTCTGCTCGCCGAAGGTCATGGTGCCCAGGCAGATGCGCGAAACCTGCAGGTCGCTGCGGCCAAGACGGGTGGTTTCCATGACTATCCTTGTGAGACTGGGGTGATAAGGCGCAAAAACGGGGTTGGGCCGAGGCGGTCAGGCGCGCAGCGCGGCGGCGCATTCCTTGACCAGCACCGGGCCGCGGTAGATCAGCCCGCTGTACACCTGCACCAGTTGCGCGCCAGCCGCGATCTTGGCTTGCGCATCGGCACCGCTGAAGATGCCGCCCACGCCAACGATCGGCACCGCGTCCCCAACCACCGCGCGCAGGCTCTTGACCACGCGCGTGGAGGATTCGAACACCGGCCGGCCCGACAGGCCGCCGGCTTCCTCGCCGTGCGGCAGGCCCCTGACGGCGTCACGGGCGATCGTGGTGTTGGTGGCGATCACGCCGTCGATCCGGTGGCGGACCAGCGCATCGCCGATATTGCCGATCTGGTCGGCATCGAGGTCCGGCGCGATCTTGAGCGCGAGCGGCACGTAGCGCTTGTACTTGTCGGCCAGGCGCTGCTGCGCGTCCTTGAGCGTGCAGAGCAGGTGGTCGAGCTCGCTGGCACCCTGCAACTGGCGCAGGTTCTTGGTGTTCGGCGAGGAGATATTCACGGTGACGTAGCTGGCGTGCGGGTAGACCCGTTCCAGGCAGTGCAGGTAATCGTCCACCGCGCGCTCGATCGGCGTATCGGCGTTTTTGCCGATGTTCAGGCCCAGCACGCCGCCTTCGGCCTTCCAGCGCGATGCATTCACATTGGCGATAAAGGCATCCACGCCGCCGTTGTTGAAGCCCATGCGGTTGATCAGCGCATCCGCCTGCGGCAGGCGGAACATGCGTGGCCGCGGGTTGCCCGCCTGCGGGCGCGGCGTTACGGTGCCCACCTCGATAAAGCCGAAGCCGAAGGCGGCCAGCCCGTCGATGTAGGCGCCATCCTTGTCGAGCCCGGCGGCTAGGCCAACCGGGTTGGGGAAGCGCACGCCCATCACCGTGCGCGGGTCATCGGCGATGGTATTGCCGATGCAGCCCGCCAGCCCCATGCGCTTGGCGCGGAGCAGGTTGTTGAGGGTGAAATGGTGAGCGTCCTCCGCATCCATCGAGAAGAGGGCGGGGCGAAACAGGGGGTAGAGCGCGTTCAGCACAGGGAATCAGCTTGGAAGTCGGGACCAAGGCGGCATTGTAACGGTTGGGCCGGATCGGGTACTGCGCCGCTGGCGCGGGCATGCCTTGCGCAGGCTGTCCGCTACCGGCTGTTTTCCGGGGCTTCGTCGCCGGGCTGCGGGGGCACGACGGGCACAGCGGTGGGCGATGCCACGGCGGCGGGCGCCGCATCCCGCAGCGACGCCGGCGCCGCATCGAACGCGCGCCACTGGTTTGCGGTCAGCACCTGCATTGGCTGGTAGCGCGCCTTATAGGCCATTTTTCGGCTATCAGCGATCCAGTAGCCCAGGTACAGGTGTGGCAGGGCGAGTTCGCGGGCCTGCTGGATCTGCCACAGGATGTTGTAGGTGCCGTAGCTGGCGTGCACCTCCAGCGGGTCGTAGAAGGTGTAGACCGAGGACAGGCCATCGTCGAGCACATCGATCATGCTGACCATGCGCAGCCGCCCGGCCTCGGGCGAGCCCGGCGGCTCGCGGAATTCAACCAGCCGCGAGTTGACCCGGCTTTGCAGCAGGAACTGCTCGTACTGGTCGCGGCTGTCCTGGTCCATGCCGCCGCCGGCGTGGCGCATCGACTGGTACAGCAGGTAGAGCGAATAATGCTCTTCCACGTAGGTGAGCGGCGCCACCAGCGCCTGCAGGCTGCCGTGCTGGCGCCAGGCCCGGCGCTGGCTGCGGTCAGGGTGGAACTGGTCGACCACCACGCGGCACGGCGTGCAGGCGTGGCATTCATCGCAATAGGGGCGGTAGGTAAAGATGCCACTGCGCCGGAAGCCGGCGCGCACCAGCCGCGAATAGACATCGGCATTGATCAGGTGGGCGGGCGTGGCCACCTGAGAGCGCGCCATGCGGCCATCGAGGTAGCTGCAAGCGTAGGGCGCCGTAGCGTAGAACTGCAACGCGGAAAGGGGGAGTTCCTTTAGCTTGCTCATGTGTCTGCAACGGCCAGGGATGAAACAGCAACGCGGGAAAGCCGATGGCGCAGCGGCCAGGCCTTGCGGCGAGTGGCCAATGCGGCGCGCCCTACGGCTGCGCCTGAGTCCATCTCTGCAGCACCGTCTTGTCAAAACCCCACGGCACGATATCCGGCTGGCGGGTGGCAATGCGGATATGGGCCGCGAACTCCGCACGCGGGATGGGACTCGCCCCGAGCGAAGCCAGGTGATCGGTTTCCTGCTGGCAGTCTATCATCGCCACGCCGTGGTTGCCGAGGAACGCGCACAGCGCGGCCAGGGCGATCTTGGAGGCATCGGTGCGCCGCGCGAACATCGATTCGCCATAGAACATCCGCCCGAGCGCCACGCCGTACAGGCCGCCTGCGCGCTCGCCCTGGTACCAGGTCTCCACGCAATGGGCCAGGCCGTTACGGTGCAGTGCGCCATAGGCGGCGATGATGTCCTCGGTGATCCAGGTGCCATGCTGGCCATCGCGCGGGGTTTCGGCGCAGGCCTGCATCACGGCGATGAAGTCGTCGTCGACGCGGACTTCCCAGTCGGGGTCGCGCAGCACGCGCTTGAGGGTCTTGCGAAAGGTGCTGGAAACCCGCAGTGCCTGCGGCGGCAGCACCATGCGGGGATCGGTGCTCCACCATAGCACCGGCTGGCCTTCGGCGTACCAGGGAAAGATGCCTTGCCGGTAAGCCAGCAGCAGGCGCTGCGCCGACAGCTCGCGGCTGGCCGCAAGCAGGCCGGGCGCGTCGGAGCCCGGGCCGAGCGCACGCTCGACCGGCGGGAACGGATCATGCGGATCCAGCCAGGTGATCATGCGGGCAGTGCGGGCAACGCGCCCGGGTTCAGGGTTCGACCGTGGCCCGGGTGGTCAGCGGGCGCATCGGCTTGTCGATATCCAGGCTGTGCAGGCGGAAGGTGCCGTCGGCCAGCCGCCCCGCCGCGCGATCCGCGAAGAAGCAGCGCAACGAATGGATCACGGTGGGGAAGGCCAGTTCGTCCCAGGGTACGTCGGCTTCCTCGACCAGCTTTACCTCCAGGCTTTCCTCGCCCGCCGAGATGTCCAGGTCTTCCAGCGTTGCCAGGTAGAACATGTGCACCTGATGCACATGCGGCACATTCAGGATCGAGAACAGTTCGCCGATCTGCACCCGTGCCCCGGCTTCCTCCAGCGTCTCGCGCGCGGCGCCCTGCGCGGTAGTTTCGCCGATCTCCATGAAGCCGGCCGGCAGCGTCCAGAAGCCGTAGCGCGGCTCGATGGCGCGCTTGCACAGCAGGACCTTGTCCTCCCACACGGGAATGGTGCCGACCACATTGCGCGGGTTGACGTAGTGGATGGTGCTGCAGTTGTCGCACACTGAACGCAGGCGCGAGTCGCCTTCAGGGATGCGCAGCACGACCGCATGGCCGCAGTTCGAGCAGAATTTCATGAGGGGCGTCCGGGAGGAATGGCGAAAGTGTATCACCGCCGATGGGGGCTGCCGGGGGTGGGA
>NZ_JBXASU010000108.1:0-22859 GCF_058809705.1 Cupriavidus sp. MPR-AND1C
CCTCCGCCCGCCGCCACCAGGGGACGCCGCCCAGGCGCCCCCCCTTGCTTCCGGCACCTGCCGCCGCCGGCATTCCTAAAAATGGTCTGAGGAGACCCTCATCATGAATCGCATCGGGCAACACCTGGTGTGGCTGGCCGTCGCCATCCTTGGCGCCTTCGCCTTTGCCACCGTTGCACTGTCTCGCGGCGAAGCCGTCAGTGCCTTGTGGATCGTGGTCGCCGCGATCTGTATCTATCTGATCGCCTACCGCTACTACAGCAAGTTCATCGCCGAGAAGGTGATGCAGCTCGACCCCAAGCGCATGACGCCGGCCTGGCGCCACAACGACGGGCTGGACTACGTGCCGACCAACAAGGCCGTGCTGTTCGGCCACCACTTCGCCGCCATTGCCGGCGCCGGCCCGCTGGTGGGTCCCGTGCTGGCCGCGCAGATGGGCTATATGCCCGGCATGCTGTGGATCCTGGCGGGCGTGGTGTTTGCCGGGGCGGTGCAGGACTTCATGGTGCTGTTCATCTCCACGCGCCGCGACGGCCGCTCGCTGGGTGACCTGATCAAGTCCGAGATGGGCACGGTGCCGGGCATGATCGCGCTGTTCGGCTGCTTCATGATCATGATCATCATCCTGGCGGTGCTGGCGCTGATCGTGGTGAAGGCGCTGGCGGGCTCGCCCTGGGGCACGTTCACGGTGGGGGTGACGATTCCTATCGCCCTTTTCATGGGCATCTACACGCGCTACATCCGCCCGGGCCGCATCGGCGAGGTGTCGGTGATCGGCTTCGTGCTGCTGATGCTGGCCATCATCGGTGGCCAGTACGTACATGAGAGCGCTGTGCTCGCGCCGCTGTTTACCTACGACGGCAAGGCACTGACGTGGATGCTGATCATCTACGGCTTTATCGCCGCCGTGCTGCCAGTGTGGCTGCTGTTGGCCCCGCGCGACTATCTCTCCACTTTTTTGAAGATCGGCACCATCATCGCGCTGGCCATCGGCATCCTGATCGTGGCGCCGGAGCTGAAGATGCCGGCGTTCACCCAGTTCGCCAAGGGCGGCGGCCCGGTGTGGTCGGGCAACCTGTTCCCGTTCCTCTTCATCACCATCGCCTGCGGCGCGGTGTCGGGCTTCCACGCGCTGATCTCCTCGGGCACCACGCCCAAGCTGCTTGAGAGCGAAGCGCATATGCGCTTTATCGGTTACGGCGCGATGCTGGCCGAATCGTTCGTGGCCATCATGGCGCTGGTCGCGGCCTCGGTGATCGAGCCGGGTGTGTACTTCGCCATGAACAGCCCGGCAGCCGTGATCGGCACCTCGCCGGAGTCGGTGGCACAGGTGGTGTCAGGCTGGGGCTTCGTGATCACGCCGGATGTGCTGATCCAGACCGCCAAGGACGTTGGCGAGAACTCCATCATCTCGCGCGCCGGCGGCGCACCGACGCTGGCGGTGGGGATTGCCCACATCCTGCATCAGGTGGTGGGCGGCCAGGCCATGATGGCCTTCTGGTACCACTTTGCCATCCTGTTCGAAGCGCTGTTCATCCTGACCGCGGTGGACGCGGGTACCCGCGCCGGGCGCTTCATGCTGCAGGACCTGCTGGGCAGCTTCGTGCCCTCGTTCCGCCGCACCGACTCGCTGCCGGCCAACCTGATCGCCACCGCGCTGACCGTATCGTTCTGGGGCTACTTCCTGTACCAGGGCGTGGTTGACCCGCTTGGCGGCATCAACACGCTGTGGCCGCTGTTCGGCATCTCCAACCAGATGCTGGCTGCGGTGGCGCTGGTGCTCGGCACTTGCGTGCTGGTCAAGATGAAGCGCGGGCAGTACGCCTGGGTCACCCTGGTGCCCACCATCTGGCTGCTGATCTGCACGCTGACCGCCGGCTGGCAAAAGCTGTTCGACGCCGATCCCAAGGTCAGCTTCCTGACCCACGCGGCCAAATTCAGCGACGCCATCGCCCAGGGCAAGGTGCTGGCCCCGGCCAAGTCGATGGAGCAGATGCACCGCATCGTCTTCAATGACTATCTGGATGCCGGGCTGTGCGCGCTGTTCATGTTCGTGGTGCTGTCGATCGTGTTCTACGGCTTCAAGACCGCGATGAAGGCACGCGCGGAGAACCGGCCAACCGACCGCGAAACGCCGTTCGAACCGATGCCGGCTTCGGCTTCGGCGCAGCATTGAGTGCGTGCGCTGGCCACCGGCCAGCGCCGACCCGATATCCGGATTGGATTTGGATTTGGATTTGGAAACAGGAGATCCATCATGCTCGAGCAACTTGGAACCATGGGACGCTATCTGGGCCAGTCCCTGCGCCTGATGGTGGGTTTGCCGGACTACCAGACCTATGTGGCGCACATGGAGGCCACCCACCCCGAGCGCGAGCCCATGACCTACGAGGCGTTCTTTCGCGAACGGCAGGAGGCCCGCTACGGCGGCGGGCAGGGAAAATGTTGTTGATCTGCACGTGGCACGCGGGGTTCGCTTAGGGCGGATGCGTGTGCGCGTAGCTGCACAACAGTCCTAACCCCGTAGTAACTCCGCGCTTCACGCCGTTAAAGAACGGGCCGCCAATTCTGGCGGCCCTTTTACGTTTCTGCAGCGGTTACAGGGTCTTACACGTGGTTACAGCAAGCTCGCGGCTACATCTCTACACTTGCGCCACAGTTGCTCAACCCAAGGAAGAAGAACATGTCTCGGCATCCCGTTCGCAGTTTCACCCTGGCCATCGCCCTGGCGGCATCCGCGCTGCCGGTGTTTGCGGGCGATATGAATAATGCCCTCGGCGGCGCACTCGGCGGTGTCGCTGGCGCGGCGGTTGGCGGCGCGCTTGGCGGCTCGACCGGTGCGGTGATCGGCGGCGCGGTTGGCGGCGGCGCAGGCGGCGCGGTTACGTCCAACCGCCGCGAGCGCACTGGCGCCATCATCGGCGGCGCGCTGGGCGGCGGCGCGGGCACGGCAGCGGGCAACGCCATGGGTGGGCGCACCGGCGGCCTGCTGGGTGCAGCGGTTGGCGGCGGTGCAGGCGCGGCGCTGGGCGGCAACGTCTCGCGCAGCAACTCCTACGCTGACGAACGCGGCCGCGGCTACCGCGACGACCGCTACTACCGCAGCGGCTACAAGCGCAAGCACGGCCGTGGCCACCACCATCACGACGACTGATCTGCCTGGCGCAGGCGGGGATCATCCCCCGCCCGCCGGCGGCCGGCCTGCGATGCCGGCAACAAGAACGGGCCATGACTGGCCCGTTTTTTTGTGCCGTGATTTATGCCGCCGCGGCCCGAAAACCTCGCCGGGGGTATCATGCATCACTCGACACCCGTAAGCGTGTACAACAACGCGGTGCCCCAAAAGCAAACACGCCCGTACCGGCGTGGTACGGGCGTGTCCTCCAGTTAGTACGGAGAAGGCGCTTTCGCACCCTCCCCGTCGGCCTGTGGAGATCAGCCGAAAGGGGTGGAACCACCATAGGACGTGGTTCCCGTCGACGGGGCGCCCGAATTACAGGGTGGCGCCGCCTTCGCTGAATACGTCGAACTTGCCAGCCTTAGCGCCGTCGGTGTACGGGTCGAACTTGCCAACGCGGGCACCGTCCGTGAACGCGTCGAACTTGCCGGCACGGGCGCCGTCGGTGAAGCTGTCGAACTTGCCGGCGCGGCCGCCGTTGCTGTAGACCGAGGTCTGGGTGGCGCGGGCGCCATCGGTGTATGGGTCGAACTTGCCGGCCTTGGCAAAGGCGGGGGCGGCAGTCAGGGCGGCTGCGAGCGTGGTGGCAGCGGCGATCAGGGCGAAACGTTGGCTTTTCATGATTGAATCCTTTCCACAGGCGGGACACCTGGTTTTCTCAGCAGCCTTCGCTGCAATGCGGCATCCGATGGCGTCATATTAGGCATTTCCCTGATATGAATAAAGATTGCCTCCGACAATGATTAGTTGTAGTTTTAACAATAAATGGCGCACTTTCCGTAAAAGTTCGCGGGCAAGACTGGAGACTATGTCATGGACCGGTTGCAATCGATGCGCGTCTTTTCCAAAGTGGTTGAACTGGGCAGCTTTGCTCGTGCGGCGCAACAATTGGAAATGTCCAATGCCGTGGTCACGCGCTACGTAGCCGACCTGGAGAGCCACCTTGGCACGCGGTTGCTGAACCGCACCACCCGCAGCCTGTCGCTGACCGACGCCGGGGAGACCTACCTGCAGCGTTGCCAGCAGATCCTGGAAGATGTGGAGGAGGCCGAATCGGTGGTGACGGCGCGCAGCCAGTCGCTCTCGGGCACATTGCGGCTGGTGGCGCCGGTGATGTTCGGCCTGCACCTGCTGCCCGCCACGCTGGCACGTTTCCAGGCCCTGTATCCCGAGGTGGTGTTCGACGTGCTGTTATCGGACCGTATCGTCGATATCGTCGAAGAGGGGCGCGACGTAGGCGTGGTGTTGTCCGACCTGGGGCTGGGCTCGCACCTGGTGGCGCGCCCGCTGATCTCGGCAGAGATCATCCTGTGCGCCTCGCCAGGCTACCTGCGCCAGCACCCGCCGCTGCGCCAGGCGCACGAACTGACCAACCACCGCTGCATCGCGATGCGCATCCCCACAGCTGAGCACGAATGGACGCTGTCGGGCCCGGAGGGCGAGGTAACGGTACCGATCCGCCCGGGCCTGCTGTGCAGCAATGCCGAGTTGGCGCACCAGGCGGCGCTGGCCGACATGGGTGTGGCGATGCTGTCTGCCTATCTGGCGCGGCCGAATATCGAAGCGGGGCGGTTGACGCACATCCTCCAGCAATACCGACTGCCGAAGCGCGATGTCAGCGTGGTCTATCCCAGCCGCAAGTTCCTGCCGACCAAGGTCCGCGCCTTTATCGATTTCCTGCTCGAAGAGGGCAAGATCCGCAGCGACAACCAATAAGGGGAACGCAGGATCGAGGGCTACTGAAGGGGGAAGGGAAGCGCGGAGCCAGCAGGACGCCGGCTCCGCGAGCAACTCACTCTTCCTCGGCGTCGGCCGTGGCTTCGTCGTCGGCGCGGGACTTGCCGGTAGCGCGCTTGGCCGCTGGCGTCTTGGCCGCGGCTTTCTTCGCTGCGGGGGCCTTCTTGGCAGCGGGAGCCTTCTTGGCCGCCACCTTCTTGGCCGGCGCCTTGGCCTTGCTCACCGTTTCGGCAGCCTGATCGTCGTCGCCAGCCTTGGCGGACGCGGTCTTGGCCGCAGCGCCCTTGGCCGCCGTCTTGGCGCCCGCCTTGGGCTCGCGTGCCTCGAACTCGAAGCCGATCTTGCCGTCCGGCTGCTTGGCCAGGAAGGCCTTGAAGTTGCGCCCCGTGCGCGATGACTTGAAACCGGTCAGCAGATCCGTGCGGCCCGCGCCCAGCAGCTTGCCGATCTGCTCGCGCGAGATCTCCTGCTGCAGGATGATCTTGCCCGTGGTGAAGTCGCAGCTCTTGGGCACGGCCACGCTGTTCTCGCACACGTACTTCATGCCGTGCTCGTAGACCGAGCCACCGCACTTGGGACAAGCGCCAACCGCTTCCTGGCCGGTGAAATCGACCGGCTCGCCGTCGTTGTCGTCGTCATTCTGGCCGAAGTCGAATTCCATCTTGTAGTGGCCTTCGTCGTCCTTGCCCAGCTTCAGGATGGCGGCAAACGGCCGGCCCATCTTGCTGCGGAAACCCTGCAGCGGACCGATTTCCTTCTTCAGCAGCAGTTCTTCGACTTCGTCGATCTCGAACTGTCGCCCACCCGGGATCTTGCTGATCGAGAACTCGCACGCGGTGCAGGCAAAGCGGCGGTAGTTCTCCTTGACCTGGCTGCCGCACTGCGGGCACGGCGTGGCCAGCGTGGCATAGTCGCCCGGGATGGTGTCGCTGTCGTATTCCTTGGCGCGCTTGACAATCTGCTGCGTCATCTGCGCGATCTCGCGCATGAACTCGTCGCGCTTCAGGCCGCCGCGCTCGATCTGCGACAGCTTGTGCTCCCATTCGCCGGTCAGCTCGGCCTGGGTCAGTTCCTGCACGCCCAGGCCACGCAGCAGCGTCATCAGCTGGAAGGCCTTGGCGGTGGGAATCAGCTCACGGCCTTCGCGCACCAGGTACTTCTCGGCGAGCAGGCCTTCGATGATGGCCGCGCGCGTGGCTGGCGTGCCCAGGCCCTTGCCGGCCATGGCCTCGCGCAGCGCGTCGTCGTCCACCAGCTTGCCGGCGCCTTCCATGGCGGACAGCAATGTGGCTTCGTTGTAGCGTGCGGGCGGCTTGGTGGTCAGCATCACGCCGTCGACCTTGTCGACCTTGACGCGCTCGTCCTTGGCCACCGCCACCAGGTTGGCATCGTCGCCCTGGGCTTCACGCCCGTAGACCACCAGCCAGCCAGGATTGACCAGGACCTTGCCTTCGGTCTTGAAATGATGGCCCGCCACCTCGGTGACGCGGGTGGTGACCTGGAACTCGGCCGCCGGGAAGAACACCGCGAGGAAGCGGCGCACCACCAGGTCATACAGCTTCTGCTCCGGCTCCGAGAGGTTCTTCGGGGCTTGCAGCGTCGGGATGATAGCGAAGTGATCGCTGATCTTGCTGTTGTCGAAGATCTTCTTGTTGGGCTTGATCCAGCCGCTGGCCAGCACCTTCTTGGCATGCGGCAGGTAGTTGGGCGAGCTCTCGGCCAGCATGTCCATGGTCTGCTTGACCGTGTCCATGTAGTCCTCGGGCAGCGCGCGCGCGTCGGTACGCGGGTAAGTCAGCACCTTGTGCTTTTCGTACAGCGCCTGGGCCAGGCCGAGGGTGTTCTTGGCCGAGAAGCCGAAGCGCGAGTTGGCCTCGCGCTGCAGCGTGGTCAGGTCGAACAGCGCCGGCGACTGCTGCGTGGACGGCTTTGACTCTTCGGTGACGGTGCCGGTCTTGTCACGGCAGGCCGCCACGATGCTCTTGGCCTCGGCCTCGCTCCACAGGCGCGACTCGCGCGCCTCGGGATCGAACTCGCTCTTCTTGAACTTGGGGTCGAACCAGCGGCCTTCGTACAGGCCGGCGGCGGCGATGAACTCGGCGCGCACTTCCCAGAAGTCGCGCGGGACGAACTTCTTGATCTTCTCTTCGCGCTCTACGACGATCGACAGCGTGGGGGTCTGCACCCGGCCAACCGTGGTCAGGAAGAATCCGCCGCCCTTGCTGTTGAACGCGGTCATGGCGCGCGTGCCGTTGATGCCCACCAGCCAGTCGGCTTCCGAGCGGCAGCGCGCGGCGTCCGCCAGCGGCAGCATGTCGGCGTCGTCGCGCAGGCGGGCAAAGCCGTCGCGGATCGCCTGCGGCGTCATCGACTGCAGCCACAGGCGCTGCACTGGCTGCTTGGCCTTGGCATGCTGCTGGATCAGGCGGAAGATCAGTTCCCCTTCGCGCCCCGCGTCGCAGGCGTTGACCAGGCCGGTGACGTCCTTGCGCTTGATCAGGCGGTTGAGCACCTTCAGGCGCGATTCGGTCTTGACGATCGGGCGCAGGTCGAAGTGCGGGGGAATCACCGGCAGGTTGGCGAAGCTCCACTTGCCTCGCTTGACTTCGTATTCATCCGGGGCGGCGATTTCAACCAGGTGGCCGACGGCCGACGAAAGAACGTAATCGTCACTTTCGAAGTATTCGTCATGCTTGGTAAAGCCCCCGAGGGCACGGGCTATATCGGCAGCAACCGATGGCTTTTCCGCGATGATGAGGGCTTTTGACATGGATCGGGTCCTTGCTGGCCGCACTCTGGCGGCCTGCGAATTATTGCCACTAAGGGCTCTGCACTATATGTAAACAGCGAGCTTGGGGCTTTGAGGCGCCAATAATAAGCGCGGTTCCAACGGCGGTGCAAGCAAGCTGCCTCCGCCGTCGCCGTCAAACGGGCGCTGCCGGCATGCGGGCCGGCCCTGAACAACCGCCACCCACTTCGTTTTCTGACTGCAATCCGGCGCTCGTGCCGCTGGCTTGCGCCGGGCGCCGATGACCGGGGTTAGTCGTCGTTAGCGTGCGGCGCCAGCCACTCCAGCACGTTCGGTACCGCTGCGCCGGCCGCTGGCGCCATCGCCGCGCCGCGCGCCAGCATGCGTTCGAGCACTTCAATATGCGGCAGCAGCGTGCCGTAGAACTGCGGCGCGCCGCCCGCCACCGGCTGCACCAGCAGCGTCGGGAAGTTATCGATATCGAGATCGCCAAGCTGGTCGGCGTGGGTCTCAACATCGATCCAGACGAAGCAATCGCCGGGAAACCGGGCGGCAAGCGCCGTGAAGGCCTCCCGGTAGGTCCCGCAGGTGCCGCACCAGGCTGCGCACAGGCAGGCTACCAGGCGGCCTTGCGGACGCGCTGCCAACACCTGGGCGATGACGCCCTGGTCCTGCTCCGGAAAGTAAACGGTCATGATGGGGGAAACATGAGCCTTTTCAGGCACGGGAAATCGTTTGATTGTAGCGGCCACCGGGAAAACCGTATTTCGGCCGGCGGTACCAGGATCGCTCGCTAGCTTACACGGCGATAGGCATTACCCGGCAGGCGCTCCACCGCGCCCGCCAGTTCCAGTGTCAGCAGGCTGGCCATCACTTGCTCGGGTGGCAGGGCTGTACGCGCGCACAGCGCGTCCAGCGTGACGGGGTCGTGGGTGAGCGTCAGGCCGAGGACATCGTCCAGCGCCGGCATGGGCGCAGGCGCCACCGGCCGGGCGGCATCCCCCCCTGCCATGCCGAATTCCTCGAGCACATCCTGCGCGGTTTCCACCAGCTTGGCGCCCTGGCGGATCAACAGGTGGCACCCATTGGACAGCGGCGCATGGATCGAGCCGGGAATGGCATAGACCTCCCGTCCCATCTCGGATGCCAGCCGCGCGGTAATGAGCGACCCCGAGCGCGCGGCCGCCTCCACCACCAGCACGCCGCGCGCGAGCGCCGCGATGATGCGGTTGCGCTGGGGAAAGTGGTGGCTGCGCCCGGGCATGCCGAGCGCGAACTCGCTGACGATGGCGCCATGCGCCGCGATGCGGTGGGCCAGGTCGCGATGCCGGGCGGGGTAGACCAGGTCAGCGCCGGTGCCGATCACCGCGACGGTACCGCCAGCACCTTCCAGAGCCCCCTCGTGCGCTGCGCCGTCGATGCCCAGCGCAAGCCCCGACACCACCGTCAGCCCGGCGCCGGACAACACGCGGGCAAAGCGCCGCGCATCCTCCATGCCCTGCACGGTGGCACTGCGCGCGCCGACCATGGCAATGGCCGGGCCGCCAAGCGCGCCCAGCCGGCCTTTGACGTACAGCACCAGCGGCGGGTCGGACAGATCCAGCAAGGGACGGGGATAGGCGGCATCGGCCAGCGTCACCACATGGTTGCCGGGCTCGGCGGCCCAGGCCACAGTGCGCTCGACCAGCGCCATGGTGGCAGCATCGGGTGGTGCCAGCAGCGCCCGGGCGTGCTTCTCGGGGATGACCGCCGCCAGTGCGCTGACGGTCTGCGCCAGCAATTGGTGCGGCAGCCCGAAGGTGGCCAGCAACTGGCGCAAGGCGCCTGTGCCCAGGCCACGGGCACCGGTCAGCCGCAGCCATGCCTCGATGTCGGCAGCGCTGCGGGTGGTGGTGGGCACCGGCGCCGGGTTGGCGCCGGTTGCTGCCAGCCCGGTCAACGCGGCGACGTCACGCGGTCGCCCACCTCGATTGCGTTCGAGGCGTCGGTGACCAAGGCGTAGGCCACGCCCGGAAACACGCGGAACACGAAGGCCAGGCCATAGCGCTCGTCGGGCAACTGGATGGCGCGGTTGCCATCCGTGCGATCGCGCACCACCTGGCCGGCGCGCGACAGCGCAAGCACGTGGCCGGGCTCGAGGCCCGCGGCAGTGCCGATATTGAGCACCACCACCTGCTTGGCGCCGCCGAATTGCACGCCGCCGTAGACCGCCGCGATACGGCCATCGAGCATGACATCCGGCGCGCGGGGCACATAGCGCACCGGCTCGCGTGCCGGCTGGGGCATCAGCAAGGTGCCAGAGCCCATTTCCTGCTGGGCCGCCGTGACCTTGACGGTAGTTACCACGTCGAAGCCTTCCGGCGGACGCGACACACGAACATTGCCCTGATACTCGGCTTCATAGCCCAGCACGCGGCCGGTAACCGGGTCCTTGACCGGCTTGACCGGCTTGAAGGCCTGCCAGTCACTGCCGACCACCGCCTCGGGCGGGGAAATGCCGCGCGCATAGGCTGTGTCGCCCATGCCCAGGTAGACCCGCGACTCGGGCAGGGCAATGATGCGCGCCGAGGTCTCCAGCGTGCCCTGGTCCACCACCAGCGGGCGGATCAGGAACGGCTCGATGTCCTTGGCGGGAATGCTGGCGATGGCGCCGCCGGGCCCGCCTTCGCTGCGCACGCTTGGCGTGAGCCGCACCGTGCCGCCGGCATCGGGGCTGGTCGAAAGCCAGGCGCGGCCGTCGCGCTGAATCAGGTACAGGACCTGGCCGGGATATATCAGGTGTGGATTGCGGATCTGCTGCTGGTTCATCCCCCACAGCTCGGGCCAGCGCCAGGGCTGGCGCAGGAAGCGCCCGGAGATCCCCCAAAGCGTGTCACCCCCTCGCACGACATACTGCTGGGGGGCGTCCGGTGCCAGGTCAGCGGCGGCAATGCCCTGCTGCGCGGTAACGGTGGCCTGGGCCCGCTGGGCCGGGGTGACGGTAAGATCGGCGGCATGTACTGGCGCCCCTGTGGCGGCGGTGATTCCGGCCGCACACAACATCCAACGGGCAAACGCGTACGGCCTGCGGCCCGGCGCCGCCTGGTGTTCTTTGGTAAGATCGCGCATTTTCTCGAACCGGCTGGCAGAACAGCCGGATTGACCCTGGAGAGCGTGCCTGTTGCGGCGCGCCTTGAATTTTTGTACTTGCGCCCCGATTCTGCATGTAAACACCCGTAGCCGCAACGCGCGGGTCACATGTGTGAGCGGCAGGCGTTGCGCCCCAGCATCATGGCTAAACTCGATATCCTGACCTACCCCGATCCCCGCCTGCATACCGTGGCAAAACCGGTTGCCGTGGTGGACGACCGCATTCGCAAGCTGGTAGCGGACATGGCCGAGACCATGTATGAAGCCCCCGGCATCGGCCTGGCCGCGACCCAGGTGGACGTGCACGAACAGGTGGTGGTGATCGATATCTCCGAGACCCGCGACGAACTGCAGGTCTTCATCAACCCGGAGATCGTCTGGTCCAGCAACACCCGCAAGGTGGCCGAAGAGGGCTGCCTGTCGGTGCCCGAAGTCTACGACCGGGTCGAGCGCCCGGACCATGTGCGCGTACGCGCACTGAACGAGAAGGGCGAGCCCTTCGAGATCGAAGCCGGCGACCTGCTGGCCGTGTGCATCCAGCACGAAATGGACCACCTCAAGGGCAAGGTCTTCGTCGAGTACCTGTCGCCACTCAAGCTTCAGCGCATCAAGTCCAAGCTGGTCAAGCTGCACAAGCGCGAACGCACCCGTATGTAAGGCAGCCGCGGCAGGCCGTGCGGCAGCACTGGTCTGCTATCGTATTGCCTTCCCGATGAATCAAGTTACCGGCCGCTGATGCGGCCGGTGCCGCTTTATGCCGGAGCGTGCCATGTCCCAAGCCGCAAGCCCATCCCAAGCGCTGCGCGTTGCCTTTGCCGGCACGCCCGAATTCGCCCGCGTGGCGCTCGAAGCCATCCACGCCGCCGGTTTCCCGGTGGTGGCGGTGCTCAGCCAGCCCGACCGGCCAGCTGGCCGCGGCTTGCAGCTGCAGGCCAGCCCGGTCAAGCAGTACGCGCTGGAGCAGGGCCTGGGCCCGGTGCTGCAGCCACGCTCGCTGCGCCGCAACGGCAAGTATCCCGAAGAGGCCGGCGCCGCCGTGGACGCGCTGGCGCAGATCGCCCCGGATGTCATGGTGGTGGCTGCGTACGGCCTGATCCTGCCAGCCGAGGTGCTGGCGTTGCCGCGCTACGGCTGCCTGAACATCCATGCCTCGCTGCTGCCGCGCTGGCGGGGCGCCGCGCCCATCCATCGCGCCATTGAGGCTGGCGATGCGCAGACCGGCATCACGCTGATGCAGATGGACGAAGGGCTGGATACGGGCGCGATGATCCAGGGCGAAACCGTGCCGATCGGCCCCGGCGACACCACCGGCACCCTGCACGATGCGCTGGCCGCGCTGGGCGGGCGCATGGTGGTGGAGGCGCTGCGCCGCCTCGCCGCGGGCCAGCCGCTCACCGGCACGCCGCAGCCGGCCGAGGGCGTGACCTATGCCGAGAAGATCGCCAAGGAAGAAGCCCCGCTGGACCTGCGCCGCCCGGCTGCGGCGCTGGCCGCCCAGGTGCGCGCCTTCAACCCGTTCCCCGGCGCCACCGTGCAGGTCGGTGAGACCGTCATCAAGTGCTGGCAGGCCCAGCCCCTGGCGTCCACGGCCAGCCACCCGCAGGCACCGGGCACCGTGCTCGCGGCGGATGCCGATGGCGTGGTGATCGCCTGCGGCGAGGGCGCGCTGCGCGTGACCGAGTTGCAAAAGCCGGGCGGGCGCCGCGTGCCGGCCCAGCAGTTCCTGCAGAGCATGCCGCTGCCGCCGGGTACCCGCTGCGCCGTGGCTGGCGGCACGGCATAATCGCCCTGCGCTTGCGGCAAAGCCGTGGTGGCTGACTTGCCGCAGCGCGCTGCGCGCCCCATTTCCGTAGCTCATCCACCGGCAGCCAATCATGCTCGGCATTACTGACCTTCCGTTGTTCGTCGGCGCGGTGTTCCTGCTCAATGTGACGCCTGGCCCGGATACTGCCTATATCGTCGGGCGCAGCGTGGCGCAGGGCAGGGCGGCAGGCGTGGTCTCGGCGCTCGGGGTCAGTGCCGGCTGCTGCGTGCACTCGCTGGCCATCGCCTTCGGCCTGACAGCGTTGCTGGCGGCATCGGCCACCGCCTTTACCCTGATCAAGTTTGCCGGCGCGGCCTATCTGGTGTGGCTTGGGCTGCGCCTGATCTGGCAGCGATCCGCGCCCCCCGGCGCGCACGCTGCCCCCGCTGCCCAGCCGGGCACGCGCGGCCTGCGCGCTTTGTTCATGCAGGGCTTTCTCACCAATGTGCTGAATCCAAAGGTGATCCTGTTCTTCATTTCCTTCTTCCCGCAGTTCGTGGATCGCAACGCCGAGCATCAGGCCCTGGCCTTCCTGGCCCTGGGCGGCGTCATGGTGGCGATGTCGACGCTTTGGAACAGCCTGGTGGCATGGATGGCGGGCACCCTGACCCGCCGCGCCAGCGAGGCGCCGCGACTGAAGTGCTGGTTGGATCGCATTGTGGGCATGGCGTTCATCGGGCTGGGCGCGCGCCTGGCCTTCGCCCAACGCTAGGAACAGTTGCCGAACCTGCTGGCGCAGCGACCGGCCGCTGGCACCGGCTGCCCTTTTTTTAGGCAGGTGACGGTTGAATTTCCGGGGCGGGGTACTATCTAAACAGCACCGCGTCACGCTTTCCGTAGCACGGCCAGCCCGGCCACCGGGCGCGCGCGAGGATGATTTTTTCGGAGATCACGACAATGTTCAACTGGGTCAAGACCTTCATGCTGATGGCCGCCATCACGGCGCTGTTCATCGTCATCGGTGGCATGATCGGCGGCCGCAGCGGCATGATGTTCGCGCTGATCATGGCGCTGGGCATGAACTTCTTCTCTTATTGGTTCTCGGACAAGATGGTCCTGCGCATGTACAACGCGCAGGAAGTCGACGCGAGCACGGCACCGCAGTTCTACGGCATGGTGCAGGAGCTGGCGCAGCGCGCCCAGCTGCCGATGCCGCGCGTGTACCTGATCAACGAGGATGCGCCCAACGCCTTTGCCACCGGCCGCGATCCGGAGCATGCCGCCGTGGCGGCCACCACCGGCATCCTGCGGGTGCTGTCGGAGCGCGAGCTGCGCGGCGTGATGGCCCATGAGCTGGCTCACGTGCAGCACCGCGACATCCTGATCTCGACCATCGCCGCCACCATGGCCGGCGCCATCGCCGCGCTGGCCAACTTCGCCATGTTCTTTGGCGGGCGCGACGAGAACGGCAACCGCTCCAACCCCATTGCCAGCATCGCGGTGGCAATCCTTGCCCCGCTGGCGGCGTCGCTGATCCAGATGGCGATCTCCCGCGCCCGGGAGTTCGAGGCGGACCGCGGCGGCGCCACCATCAGCGGCGACCCGCAGGCGCTGGCGATGGCGCTCGACAAGATCCACCGCTATGCGCAGGGGATTCCGTTCCAGACCGCGGAGCAGCACCCGGCCACGGCGCAGATGATGATCATGAACCCGCTTTCGGGCAGCGGCATCGCCAACCTGTTCTCGACCCACCCGGCGACCGAGGAACGGGTGGCGCGGCTGATGCAGATGGCACAGACGGGCGTCTATCCGGTGTAAGCACGGTCCAATCGCGGCCCAGGCGCGGTCCAAGCCGCCGCGCTACCCCCTCGCCGCGGCCAGCCAGGCGCAAAAACGCCGGTCCTTGCCACATACAGGGTAAACTGCCCGCCGTGCTTCCCCGGAAGCGGCGGGCAGTGTTTTTTTGGCCTCGCCCGGCCTTGCCGCCAGTCCTCGCCGCTTGCGGCTTGCCCCCTGCCACCCCGTTTTAC
The DNA here is from genome assembly GCF_058809705.1 of Cupriavidus sp. MPR-AND1C. Lineage (NCBI taxonomy): Bacteria > Pseudomonadati > Pseudomonadota > Betaproteobacteria > Burkholderiales > Burkholderiaceae > Cupriavidus > Cupriavidus sp. MPR-AND1C. The sequence continues at coordinate 14,568 of NZ_JBXASU010000108.1, forward strand.
CGTCTCACTGCCCCACTGTCATGCGCCTGCAACACGAATCCCTCGCCTTCCAGATGCTCGCCGCCGCGGCTGCCGTACGCGGCGTCAACGAAGGCAGCGCGCTGCCGCTGGCCATCGAGAACGCCGCCGCCCAGTACCGCCTGGACCGCGTGCGCGACGCTGCCACGCGCGGCGCCCTGCAGGACCTGGCCTATCGCACCATGCGCCAGTTCGGCACGGCGCGCGCGCTGGTCACCAAGCTGGTGACCCGGCCGCCCGGCGCGCTGGTGGACTCCTTGCTGGCCGTGGCCCTGGCGCTGCTGGTCGAGGACGAGCAGGGGGAAGGGGGCTACACCGAGTTCACCGTGGTCGACCAGGCCGTCAGCGCGGCAGCCTCCGAGCCCAAGACCGCGCACGCGCGCGGGCTGGTGAACGCGGTGCTGCGCCGTTTCCTGCGTGAACGCAAGGCACTGCTGGCCGAGGTGCGCCAGGACGACGAAGCGCGCTGGAACCTGCCCGCGTGGTGGCTGGATGCGCTGCGCAAGGCGTACCCGGACCAGTGGACCGCGCTGGCCGAGAGCGCCAATGTGCGCCCGCCCATGACCCTGCGCGTCAATACGGCGCGGGTCTCGGTGCCTGACTACCTCAAGCGCGTGCTCAATGCCGGCATGGCGGGCGTGGCCATCGGCCCGCAGGCCGTGCGGCTGGTGCGCGCGTTTCCCGTGTCGCAGATCCCCGGGTTTGCCGAGGGCGATGTCTCGGTCCAGGACGCCGGCGCGCAACTGGCCGCTGCGCTGCTGGACCTGGCCGACGGTCAGCGCGTGCTCGATGCGTGCGCCGCGCCCGGCGGCAAGACCGGCCACATCCTTGAACTCGCCAACGTGGAAGTCACCGCGCTGGAGAGCGACGCGCAGCGCGCCACCCGCATCGACGAGAACCTCGCGCGCCTGGGCCAGCAAGCCACCGTGGTGGTAGGCGACGCAAGCCGCCCGCAGGACTGGTGGGACAACCGCCAGTACGACCGCATCCTGGCCGACGTGCCGTGCTCCGCCTCGGGCATCGTGCGCCGCCACCCGGACATCCGCTGGTTGCGCCGCGAGGTGGATATCCCCCGGCTGGTCACCGAGCAGCGGCGCATCGTGTCGCAGCTCTGGAACCTGCTCAAGCCGGGCGGCATCCTGGTCTATGTCACCTGTTCTATTTTCCCAACGGAGAACGAAGAGCAGGCGCGCTGGTTTGGTGCACAGCTACCAGATGCGATACGATTGCAAGCGCCCGGCCAGATGCTGCCGGGCAGCATGGATCAGTTGGCCGGTGGCGGAAATGGCAGCCAGGAAGGCCTGCCCACCGATCACGATGGCTTCTTCTACGCCCGTTTCCAGAAACGACCCTGACCGATCCCAATCGATCCCAATGCCGAACCCGCTTCGCTTGTTCGTCCTTCGCGTCCCAGACGACAGTGCGTGCGTGTCCCATGCTGCGGCTCGGGCAGCTGGTTCAGTAGCCGGCGCCGGCCCGATACGCAGCGCGCGCGCGCGGCTGGCGTCCTGGTGGCTCGTGGCAACGATCATGCTCGGTATCCTGATGGCGCTGATCGCACTGCCGGGCACGGCGCGCGCCGACGGCATTGAAGTCAACGAGGCCCGCATCGAGTACCAGGATGGCGGCTTCGATCTGGCCGCGAGTTTCGATTTCGATCTGCCGCCGCCGCTTGAAGACGCGCTCAACAAAGGCATCTCGCTGTATTTCGTCGTCGATTTCCAGCTTTCCCGCCCACGCTGGTACTGGTTCGATGAAAAACCCGTCAATGCCAGCCGCAGCGTGCGGCTGTCCTACCATCCGCTCACGCGCCAGTACCGCGTGTCCACCGGCGGCCTGCAATTGCCGTTCATGCGCCTGAAGGGCGCGCTGCAGTTCATCCAGCGCGTGCGTGGCTGGCGTGTGTTCGAGCGCAGCATGGTCAAGCCGGGCGAGACCTACCAGGCCGAAGCGCGCATGCGCCTGGACCTGACGCAACTGCCCAAGCCGTTCCAGATCAACGCCGTCAACACCCGCGAGTGGAATCTCGCATCGGAATGGCGGCGCTTCAACTTCACCGTGCCGAGCGAATTCCCGCCGCCGCCCGCGCCCACACCGCCGCCACAACTGGTGCCCGTGCCGACACCGGCGCCGGCGTCTGCCGCGTCCGCCGCGGTGGCCGGCGAAACGCGTGCGGTGCCGTTCGCGCAGACTGTATCGACCGTGCTCTCTCCCACCACCCTGGTGCAGCCGGCCGCGGGCCAGCCATGAGCGCCCCGCCCAGCCTGTGGGACAGCCGGTTCCGGCGCGTGCTTTACCGCGTCGTGGCGGGCATCATCGTGTTCCTGGCGCTGGTGCTGGTGGCACTGCTCGCCGGCGCCTCGGCCAATACCGAATTCTTCGATCGGTACTTCACGCTGCTGTTCAAGATCAACCTGGTGATCGGCATCCTGCTGGTGCTGATCATCGGCGCGCTGGCGCTGACCCTGTGGCTGCGCTATCGCCGCGGCAAGTTCGGCACGCGGCTGATGACCAAGCTCGCCGTGTTCTTCGGCGTGGTCGGCGTGCTGCCCGGCGTGCTGATCTACCTGGTGTCGCTGCAGTTCGTCTCGCGCAGCATCGAGTCCTGGTTCGACGTTCGCGTCGAGACCGCGCTCGAGGCCGGCCTCAACCTTGGCCGCTCCACCATCGACAGCGCGTTGTCGGACCTGCAAGGCAAGGCGCGACTGATGGCCGACCAGCTCACCGGTTCGCCCAATGTCGCCACCTCGCTGCAGCTCAACCGGCTGCGCGAGCAATACGGTGTGCAGGAAGCCGCCATCTTCACCGGAAGCGGCCGCGTGATCGCCACGGCGTCTAGCAACTATGCGTCGTTGGTGCCGGACCTGCCCTCTGGCGTGCTGGCCGAGCAGGCCCGGCTAGCCGGCGGCTATGCCGCGGTGGAAGGGGGCGCCGATCCATCCGTCGATAGCCATCACCAGCCCGAGCGCACCGATGGCGCCCACTTGTACCGGCTGCGCGTCATCGTGCCGCTGGGCCCCGCGCCCACCGCGCAAACCGACACATCCTCAGCCTCGGATAGCGCCAGCCGGCCCGCGGGCAAGCCGGCCCTCAATGCTGCCAGCCGCTGGGCCGGGTCGGGGCTGTCTGTCGAGCGCCGCCCCGAGGACGCAGCATCGTCCGGGTTCGGGCTGGTGGGCGACACGGTGCGCGAGGAGCGCTACCTGCAGGTCGTGCATCCGGTGCCGGCAGCGTTGGCGCGCAATGCCGACGAAGTCCAGCGCGCCTACCAGGAGTACCAGGAAAAGGCGCTCGGCCGCACCGGCCTGCGCAAGATGTATATCGGCACGCTGACGCTCACGCTGTTCCTCGCGGTGTTCATTGCCGTGATGCTGGCGCTGTTGCTCGGCGGACAGCTTGCGCGGCCGCTGCTGATGTTGCTGCAAGGGACCAAGGAAGTGGCCGAGGGCGACCTCTCGCCCAAACGCGAGCTCAAGAGCCGCGACGAGCTCGGCATGCTGACCCAGCAGTTCAACATGATGACGCGCCAGCTGTCGGAAGCGCGCATCGCGGTGGAGCAGAACCGCAGCGCGCTCGAGAAATCGACGGCGTATCTCGAGAGCGTGCTGCAGAATCTCACCGCCGGCGTGTTCGTGTTCGATCGCCGCTTCGTGCTGATCACCGCCAACCCCGGGGCCGAGCGCATCTTCCGCCAGCCGTTCGCCGGCGAGCTGGGCCAGCCCATCGACAGCATCCCGGCCCTCGGCGAGTTCGGCGACATCGTGCGGCAGGCCTTCTCCGAGCAGAGCACCAGTGAAATGCTGGGCGGCGCGCAGCACTGGCAAAAGCAGATCGAGCTGCCGCAGAGCGACGAGGAACAGGCGCTCACACTGCTGGTGCGCGGTGCGCGCCTGCCGGGCGGGCACGGCGACGAGCGCGACGAACCCGGCTACGTAGTGGTATTCGACGACATTTCCGATGTGATTTCCGCTCAACGCTCGGTGGCGTGGGGCGAAGTGGCACGGCGCCTCGCGCATGAGATCAAGAACCCGCTGACCCCGATCCAGCTCTCGGCCGAGCGCCTGCAGATGAAGCTCTCGCCCAAACTAGAGGGTGCCGACGTCGACGTGCTCAAGCGCGGCGCGACCACCATCGTCAACCAGGTGCAGGCCATGAAGCGCATGGTCGACGACTTCCGCGATTACGCCCGCACGCCGCCGGCGCTGTTGCAGTCACTGCAGCTCAACGGCCTGGTCGCCGAAGTGCTGCATCTCTATGGCATCGACGACACCGGCACGCACGAACATGCCGTGATCCATCCGTCGCTGGCCGCCAGCCTGCCCGAAATCAAGGGGGATCCGACCCAGCTGCGCCAGGTGATTCACAACCTGCTGCAAAACGCGCAGGATGCGGTGGCGGACAACCTCGGCGCGGCTAGGGCGGCGCCCCATATCGCTCTGCACACCGAGACTGTAGAATACAAAGATTCTGCCGGCGAAGACCGGCAGGCCGTCAAGCTCACCATTGCGGATAACGGTCCCGGTTTCGCCCCGCGTATCCTTAGTCGCGCGTTCGAGCCGTATGTGACCACCAAGGCCAAAGGAACAGGCCTGGGTCTTGCGATGGTGAAGAAGATCATTGACGAACACGGCGCACGCATCGAGTTGCGCAATCGCATGGAGGGTTCCGACATCATCGGGGCGCAGATCTCCATCCTGTTCGTTAAACTGGCATAGTCAATGTGCGGCCCCGAACCCGGCAAGCCGTGGTGGGGTCAAGAGGGGAAGTATGGCAACCATCCTCGTAGTCGACGACGAAATGGGTATCCGGGAGTTGCTCTCGGAAATCCTCAGCGACGAAGGCCATGTGGTCGAAGTGGCAGAAAACGCGCAGAAAGCGCGCGAGTACCGTGCCGGCAATACGCCAGACCTGGTGCTGCTTGACATCTGGATGCCCGATACCGACGGCGTCACGCTGCTCAAGGAGTGGTCGGCCCAAGGCTTGCTCTCCATGCCCGTCATCATGATGTCGGGTCACGCAACCATCGATACCGCGGTGGAGGCAACCAAGATTGGCGCGCTCAATTTCCTCGAGAAGCCAATTGCCTTGCAAAAGCTGCTTTCGGCAGTCGAGCAGGGCCTGGCGCGTGGCATCGAGCGGCCACGCTCGGGCGTGGCCGCAGGCGCGGCGCTGCCCGCGAACGGCAATGGCGAGGGCACGGCGGCGATTGCCGCGGAAAGCGCCGCCGAGACCGCCAATGGCAGCCCGCAACGATTGCCAGAAGCCGAGATGCATTTCTCTTTCGACATGCCGCTGCGTGAAGCACGCGACCTGTTCGAGCGCGCTTACTTCGAATACCACTTGCTGCGCGAGCACGGCAGCATGACCCGCGTCGCCGAGAAAACCGGCCTCGAACGCACCCACTTGTACCGCAAGCTCAAGCAGCTTGGCGTGGAACTCGGCCGCAACAAGCCGGAACCTGCGGAACAATGATGCGGTGATGCACGCAGCGCTTGACCGGGTCGAAAAGCGCTGCTATAGTTTCGCTTCTTTGGCCCGGTAGCTCAGTCGGTAGAGCAGAGGATTGAAAATCCTTGTGTCGGCGGTTCGATTCCGTCCCAGGCCACCAGCATTACGAAAAAGCCCAAGATCTGAAAAGGTCTTGGGCTTTTTTCATTGTGGCCATCGTTTCATCGCTGCCCTGCAGGCCTTCTTCCGGCGCGCCTGGGAGGCGCAAGCCTGGGGTGCTACTAGTACCCCCATCCACACGCATATCGCCGCTCAGAACACGGCCTGGACGCGTCAATCACCTCCGTTGCGGCGGCATCGCCCCGCGCACGCAAACCCTTGTACTATCGCCCGCCACCGCCTAATGTTCAGGCACGAATTCGTCCGTCCAGCGCCATCGCGCCCGCGATTATCGGCATTACGCCAATTCCCCCCGAAATCCGCTTTTCGCATTGGGTCCTGACCTCCGATTTTCGCGATGTCATGTCACCGTCCGTGCCATCCCGATAGCGATTCAGCCAAGCACGCCAAGCATTCAATACCACCGGTTCATTCAAAACAACCCAAGCATGCATTGACGCTGCAAGGCGAAAGACGAAACACTGCGCGCTCCCGCCCATCACAGCAAACCCGATGCACGCGCTTTCCCCCGATACCATGGCCGACCCGGCCCACGCTGCCGAACCGCACAGCGCAAGCGTACCTGCGGCTGCGAGCACGCTCTGCCAGCGTCTGGTCGCGGAAGGACTCGGCACGGCGCTGCTGGTAGCGGTGGTGGTAGGCTCGGGCATTCGCGCGCAGCAGCTGGCCGGCGGCAATGTCGCGCTGGCCTTGCTGGCGAACTCGCTGGCCACGGGCGGCGGGCTGATTGCATTGTTGCTGGCGCTGGGACCGGTCTCGGGTGGGCACTTCAACCCGGTCGTCACGCTCTCGGCGATGGTGCGCGGCGCGCTGCCAGCGCGCGATGCCTGGCGTTACGGACTAGTGCAGATGGGTGGCGCCATCGCAGGGGTCGCCTGCGCGCATGCGATGTTTGGCGAACCGATGCTGGCCTGGTCGGCGCAAAGCCGCACCGGGCCATCGATGTGGTGGAGCGAGTTTGTTGCCACCTTTGGCCTCATCGGCGTAGCGATTGGTACCGGGCGCAGCCGGGCCGGGCTGGTGCCGTTCGCGGTGGCCGGCTATATCACGGCGGGGTACTGGTTCACGGCATCGACGTCATTCGCCAACCCGGCGCTGACCCTTGCGTGCGCGCTGACGGCAACCTTCACCGGCATTCGCGCCATCGATGTGCCGGGCTTCGTGCTGGCGCAGCTAGCGGGCGGGCTTAGCGCCACGCTGGTCTTCCACTGGCTGCTGCGAGCAGCGGCCGCAGCCGCTATCGCGCCTACCAGCGGCGATTGAGCTGCACACCGAAGATGGAGCCCGAGGTCTGCGAAGCCCAGGTATCGGCGGGTGAGGCAAAGGCGATGCCGTCCACGTCGCTGGCCTTGCTGTAGGTGTAGAAGGCGCGCAGGTTGGCATTGCCGGCTGCCTTGCCAAGCGTGAAAGTGGGCGCCACGGTCACGGCCGTGCGCTGTCCGCTGGCACCGAAGCCCGAAGAGATCTGATCGTGCGCCACCTCGAAGGTCAGCTTGAACTGGTCGCTCGCGATATAGGCGGGGCGCACGCGCGTGGCCATCCATTGCAGCATGCCCACCGGCGAGCGGTCGAACTGCATGCTGGACTCGACCGAACCCGCCAGGCCCAGCCCCGAGCGCTGCTTCCACTCCATCGATTCCGCCACGCGTACCCGCGACAAGGCGGGCCCCATGCCGGTGTAGCCGGTCAACGCGTTACGGCTGCCCTCACCAAACTGCATGCCGAAGCGGTTGGTGCCGGCGAGCACGCCTTGCTGCTCGTGCATGGCTGACACCCACCACGCACTTCCGGTCTGCTGGATCAACGGCTGCGCTTCCACCCGCGTATAGCCCAGTTGCACCGAGCCTTTCTCATTGGTGGCGATGGGCGCGGTGCGCAGCGAGTGATAGCTCGGCAGGTTGGCGCCATTCAGGTCATTGCGCGCGGTGTACTGGTAGTTGAGCGCGATATCGCCAAAGCGGGCGTTATCCACGCCGAAACGCATCGCCGGCGACGTGGGCGGCAGCAGCCCCGACGACATCAGGAACGATGAGCTCTCGCGCCGGCCGGCCCACATCGTGGCGCCGTCCAGCACCGACAGCCCGCTGACCGAGGTATAGATCTGCGGCAGCAGGGCATAGGGATCGACCGCGGCCGGGCGGCCATTGATCGACGTGGCATCGGTCCCCTTGGCCTGCGCCACCAGTTGTACCTGCGCGCCGCCGTCTAGCGAGAACAGGGACTCCTTGACCTTGACCTCACCGGTGCTGCGGCACGCGAGTCCACCGCCGATGCCGGTGGACAAGGTGCCACCGCCAGCGCAGGCACGGGTGGCGGTGGTGCGATCGTCATACGCGGCGCGACCGCTGTAGCCGAGCCGCCAGACCTGCTCGCCGGCGGGATCATCGGCCGGCAGCTGGGACACCAGTGCATAGCTTTCGCCAGCCAGCGCCGGCGTGTCGGCAACCTCGCCCTCAGCAGGCGTGGCGACCTCCGGCACGGCCTCCGCCACGAACTCGCCAAGGCGCTTGGGAAAGAGCACCACGGGCGGGGGAGGCGCAACAACCGGTTCCGGAGGCAAGGGTGGATCTGGCGGGCCGGCGAGCTCGATGCCGTTGTCGTCCAGGCCGGCATTGGCCCAGGTAGCAGGCGGGGGCGGCTCTGGCA
>NZ_JBXASU010000109.1:0-22822 GCF_058809705.1 Cupriavidus sp. MPR-AND1C
CTCCCTCTCCCGCAGGCGGGAGAGGGAGCAAACCCGCTACGCTTACGCCAGCAGCTTGTTGACGCGCTGCACGTAGATCGACGGATCTTCGAGCGTGCCGCCCTCGGCCAGCAGGGCCTGGTCGAACAGCACGTGCACGCGGTCGCCGAAGGCGTCGTCCGTGGGACCGGCCTCCACCAGCGCGCGCAGCTTTTTCACCAGCGCATGGTCAGGGTTCAGCTCCAGGATGGGCTGGGCGTCGGGCGCCTTCTGGCCGGCCTGCTTCAGCAGGCGTTGCAGGTAGCCGCTCATGTCGCCTTCATCCGAGACCAGGCAGGATGCCGACTCGGTCAGACGCAGCGTGACGCGCACGTCCTTGGCCTTGCCTTCGAGCACAGCCTTGGCGCGTTCGAGCACGTCCTTCCAGTCGCCTTCGGCCTTTTCCTGCTCGGCCTTCTCGTCGGCGTCGGCCAGCGCGCCAAGCTCCAGGTCGCCGCGTGCCACCGAGACCAGTTCCTTGCCATCGAACTCGCGCAGGAAGGACAGCATCCATTCGTCCACGCGATCCGTCAGCAGCAGGACTTCGATGCCCTTCTTGCGGAACACTTCCAGGTGCGGGCTCGACTTGGCCGCGGCCCAGCTATCGGCCGTGACGTAGTAGATCTTGTCCTGGCCTTCCTTCATGCGGCCCACGTAAGCGGCCAGCGCCACGCTCTGCTCGGCGCTGTCCTGATGCGTGGAAGCAAAGCGCACCAGCTTGGCGATGCGCTCCAGGTTGGCGGCGTCTTCGCCCAAGCCTTCCTTGAGCGCCTGGCCGAACTGCTGCCAGAAGGTGGTGTACTTGGCGCGTTCGGCTTCGTCCTCGCTGTCCGCCAGCGTTTCCAGCATCGACAGCACGCGCTTGGTGCAGCCTTCGCGGATAGCCTTCACGTCGCGGCTCTCCTGCAGCAGTTCGCGCGAGACGTTGAGCGGCAGGTCGGCCGAATCCACCACGCCCTTGACGAAGCGCAGGTAGGCCGGCAGCAGTTGCTCGGCATCGTCCATGATGAAGACGCGCTTCACATAGAGCTTGAGGCCGGCCTTGTGGTTGCGGTCCCACATGTCGAACGGCGCGCGCGCCGGGACGTACAGCAGCTGCGTGTATTCGCTGCGGCCTTCGACGCGGTTATGGGTGTAGGCCAGCGGCGCTTCGTTGTCGTGCGCGATGTGCTGGTAGAAAGCGGTGTACTGCTCTTCGGTGATATCCGATTTGGAGCGGGTCCACAGGGCGCTGGCCTGGTTTACGCTCTCCCACTCGCCCGTTTCCTTGTAGGCGCTGGTCTCGGCATCCCAGACTTCCTTGGGCATGCGGATCGGCAGCGAGATGTGGTCGGAATACTTCTGGATGATGCCCTTGATCTTCCAGGCGGAGAGGAAATCGTCCTCGCCTTCGCGCAGGTGCAGCGTGATGGTGGAACCGCGCTCGGCACGATCGATGGCGTCGACGGTGAACTCGCCGTCACCTGCGCTTTCCCAGCGCACGGCTTCGCTGGCGGGCAGGCCGGCGCGGCGCGTTTCCACGGTGACCTTGTCAGCCACGATGAACGCCGAATAGAAGCCCACGCCGAACTGGCCGATCAGGGCGGCATCCTTCTGCTGGTCGCCGGATAGCTGCTGGAAGAATTCCTTGGTACCCGAGCGGGCGATGGTGCCAAGGTTGCGGATCGCCTCGTCGCGGCTCATGCCGATGCCGTTGTCGGTGATCTTCAGCGTGCGGGCCTTGGCGTCGGCCTCGATGCGGATCGCCAGGTCGGCGTCGTTCTCGAGCAGGGCCGGATTGGCAATCGCCTCGAAGCGCAGCTTGTCAGTGGCGTCGGAAGCATTCGAAACCAGCTCGCGCAGGAAAATTTCCTTGTTGCTGTACAGCGAGTGGATCATCAGGTGCAGCAGTTGCTTCACTTCCGCCTGGAAGCTCATCGTCTCGTGCGGTGCGGTCATGGTTCTCCTCTTAACAATCTTGGCTAACTTGGCTGATTTGGGAATCCAGGCAATGTGACGGGCCGGCAGCCGGGGGCCTATGGGCCGGCGTCAGGCCGGTGACCCGAAACATAAGGGCATCCGAGCGGTTTTCAAGACATCGCCCGGTTGGGACCCGGTTAGCGCCGCTCCAGCTGGCGCGCCAGGAAGGCCAGCATGGCAGGGTCCTGGCTGCTGGCCACATTGAAGCGCATCCAGCCGGACGGCATCTGCGACGGCGAGAACAAGCTGCCGGGGGCGAACAGGTAGCCCTCCTCATGCCCGGCGACGGCAATGGCGTTGGTATCGCGCCCGGTGTCCGCCCACAGGTACATGCCGGCGTGCTGGCCCGCAAAGAGCGACAGGCCCATCCGCTCGATGGTGCGCCGGGTCTCGTCGCGCGCCCGGTCGAGCCGGTTGCGCACGCGCTCCACGTGCTTGCGGTAATGGCCTTCGGTCAGCACTTTGTACAGCACGCGCTCGTTGATCTCCGGCGAAGCCAGGCCAGCCAGCAGCTTGCTGTCGGTCAGGCTGGCGGCCAGCTCCGGATGGGCGGCGATAAAGCCCACGCGCAGGTTGGCGGCCAGCGTCTTGGAAAAGCTGCCCAGGTAGATCACCCGGCGCAACTGGTCCAGGCTGGCCAGCCGGGTGGCGGAGTGACCCGGCGGGCACAGGTCGCAATAGATGTCGTCCTCGACGATCAGCAGGTCGTACTGCTCGGCAAGGCGCAGCAACTGGAAGGCCTTGGCGGCCGACAGCGAAGTGCCGGTGGGGTTGTGCAGCACCGAGTTGATCACCATCAGGCGCGGGCGGCGCGCCTGCAGGATGCGCTCCAGCGCCTCCAGGTCCGGGCCCTCGGCGGTGTAGGGCATGCCGATCAGCTGCGCGCCCTGGGCGGCGAAGCGGCCGAACATGACGAACCACGCCGGGTCGCCCACCAGCACCGCGTCGCCGGGGCGCAGGTAGAGCCGGGCGATCAGGTCGAGCGCCTGGGTGATGCCGGAGGTGAGCACGATCTGCTCGGGGGTGGCACCGATCTCCAGTTCGGCCAGGCGGTTGCGCAGTTGCTGGCGCAAAGGCAGGAAGCCCTGCGGCGTGCCGCTGGCCAGGAAGTGGCTGCCCGGCTGGCGTCCCAGGCCGCGCAGCGCGCTGGCGATCAGCTCGCCGTCCAGCCAGTCGTTCGGCAGGAAGCCCATCCCCGGAGACTTATGCGGCTCGGTGGAGTGGAACATGCTGCGCAGCAGCCAGGTCACGTCGATATTGCGTGCGCCGGTAGCCACGGGCGCTACCGCCGCCACCTGGGGCGTGCGCTCGCGCACATAGAAGCCCGAGCCGCGGCGGGATTCGAGGTAGCCCAGCGCCACCAGCCGCTCATAGGCCTCGACCACGGTGAAGCGCGAGATGCCCTTTTCCTGCGCGAGCTGGCGAATCGAGGGCATGCGCATGCCGGCGCGGAAGACCCGCTCGTCGATGCGCAGCCGCGCCCACTCGGTCAACTGCTCCACCAGCGTCATCTGTGCCGAGGGCACCGGGTCGGGCATGCGCTCGGTGGGCGGAGGCATGACCAGGCGCAATGAACGCGCCTGCTCGCCAGCCTGGGGAGCCGCGCCCTCCTGCTTGCCCGCCCCGGCTCCTTTATCCTTGAGCCCTGGCGCAACCGGTTCCCTGCTGTTCATGCCCTGCTCCCGCCACTGTACTGAGAATGTTCTGCATAACTGTATCGGTACTGTACCGACAACCTTGTCTACCATCAACACACAATGACAATTGCCCTCGACCATCTCGTGATCGCCGCCCCCACGCTTGAAGCGGGGGCGCAGCATGTCGCAGACGCGCTCGGCGTGACGCCCCAGCCGGGCGGCGCGCACCCTGGCATGGGCACCCACAATTGCCTGCTCGGCCTGTTCGGCGGCATCTACCTGGAAGTCATCGCCATCGACCCCGAGGCACCGGCTCCCACGCGGCCGCGCTGGTTTGGCCTGGACACCGAGGCAGTGCAGGCCCGGCTGCGCCATGGTCCCTTCCTGATGCACTGGGTCGCGCGGGTGGAACGCCCCACCGACCTGTCCCTGTGGCAGGCGCAGTACCCTGCGCGCATCCCGCCGGTCATCCCGATGACACGTGGCGACCTGCGCTGGCGCATCACCGCGCCGGAGGACGGCAGCCTGCCCGCGTGGCCGGCTGACGATGCGGATGGCACGAACGGCGCGGCGACGCCGGGCGACGGCATCCTCCCCACGCTGATCCAGTGGGATGTATCGACCCATCCGTCGTCCCGGCTGCCGAACCAGGGCCTGGCGCTGCGCTCGCTGCGGGCACGCCATCCGCAGGCCGCACGGCTGGCCGAGGCCTTGCAATGGCTGGGCGGCACCCAGTTCGTCCCGGAAGCATCCACGCTCGCGGAACTGAGCGCGGAGATAGAAACGCCCGATGGCGTGCGCACGCTGCGCTGAACCGGAGCGCCGACTGCCGCAAGACGTAGGACGCGAGACGCAAAAAATACTGTCACAACAAGAACAACCACCGAGGAGCCCCTCTGATGTCCGCCACCCGCAAACGCTTCGACGACGACGCCTATCTCGGCAGCTGCACCGCCACCGTGGTAGCCGTGCACGCTGACGGCATCGAACTCGACCAGACCGTGTGCTACGCGCGCAGCGGCGGCCAGGCGGGCGATACCGGCACCCTCAAGCTGGCCAACGGCGCGACCATCGCACTGCTGGAAACCGTGTACGCCCCGGACCGCAGCCACATCCTGCACGTGCCGGCGCCGGGTACGGCGCTGCCGGAGGCGGGCGACATCGTGGCCGTCACGATCGATTGGGAGCGCCGCCACCGGCTGATGCGGCTGCATACCTGCCTGCACCTGCTGGGCTCGCTGATCCCGGTGCCAGTGACCGGCTGCGGCATCTCGCCCGACTCGGCACGCATCGACTTCGACCTGCCGGAATCCACGCTCGACAAGGCCGTGCTCACCGAGCAGCTCAATGCGCTGATCGACGCCGACAGCCGCGTGCAGGTGGAGCGCATCACGTCCGAGCAACTCGCCGAGCAGCCCGAGCTGGTACGCACGGTGGGCGCGGCGCCGCCCGCGGGCAGCGGCGTCATCCGCATCATCGACATCCCCGGCGTGGACCGCCAGCCTTGCGGCGGCACCCATGTGGCGGGCACCGGCGAGATCGGCGCCGTGCTGGTGACCAAGATCGAGAAGAAGAGCCGCACCAACCGCCGCGTGGTCGTGCAGTTCGCTGCGTGAGAGCGGCAAGACGATAGATGGATCCCGCTCTGCTCACCGGGCTGTCGGCTGCCCAGTTCGCCGCGCTGCTGTCGCTGATGGCAGTCGGCGCCTTCACCCCCGGCCCCAACACGACGATTGCCGCGGTCACGGGCGCCAACTTTGGCCTGCGCGCCACGCTGCCGCACTGCGTGGGCGTAGCGTTCGGCTTTGCCAGCATCCTGGCGCTATGCGCGGCGGGCATTGGCGCGCTGGTCCTGGCCAGCCCGGCGCTAGCGCTGCTGGTGCATGCCGCCGGCGTACTCTACCTGCTGTGGCTGGCGCTCAAACTGGCGCGCAGTGCCGTGCTGTCGGACAAGCAGGTGCTGCGCCCGCTGTCGATGTGGCAGTCGGCCGTGCTGCAGTACGCCAATATCAAGGCGTGGATGCTGGCGCTGGCCACGGCCGCCTCGTATATGGCCGGCGCGCAGTCGCCGGTGCATCGGGCCGTGCTGGTGTGCGCGGTATTCGGCGTGTTCGGCTTTGTCAGCAATGGCGTGTACGGCGTGATTGGCGCCGCGCTGCGGCAATGGCTGCAGGTGGGCCACCGCATCCGCTGGTTCAACCGCGCAATGGGCCTGGCGCTGGCACTCACGGCGCTGTGGATCGCGCTGGCTGGCCGGCCCACCCTGCACTAATTCAAACTCAAACGCCATGGCTGCCAGAACCACCTCTGCCCAACCCATCGCTAGCGCCCCTGCCGACACCCACAGCGGCGGCATGCTGCTCGGCTTTACCGGCGTGGCCGTGTTCAGCCAGACCTTGCCCTTCACGCGCATGGCGGTGGCCGAACTGGACGCCACCTTCGTCGCGCTTGGCCGTGCGGTGGTGGCTGCGCTGCTGGCGCTGGTGCTGCTGTGGCAGCGCGGCGCATTCGCCCGCGCGCGCCGTCCCCGGGGCGGCCAGTGGTGGCGCCTGGGGGTGACCTCGCTGGGCGTGGTGGTGGGCTTTCCGCTGTTTTCCTCACTGGCCATGCGTGAAGTGCCGGCCGGCCACGGCGCCATCATTACTGGCCTGCTGCCCCTGGCCACGGCGGTCTTCGCCGCCTGGTTCGGCCGCGAGCGGCCGTCGCCGGCGTTCTGGCTGTCGGCCGCCGCCGGCAGTGCGCTGGTGGTCGCCTTTGCCCTGTGGCAGGGCGCGGGCGGGCTGCAGCATGCCGACTGGCTGCTGTTCGCAGCGATGGTGCTGGGCGCGCTGGGCTATGCCGAGGGCGGCAAGCTGTCGCGCGAGCTTGGGGGGCTGGAAACCATCAGCTGGGCGCTGGCCGTGGCGCTGCCGCTGCTGCTGCCGGTGGTGGCCTGGCTCGGGCTTGGGCACGCCGGCCAGATCGCAGCCGCCTCGCCGCGCGCCTGGATCGGCATGGGCTATGTTTCCGTATTCTCGATGTTCGTCGGCTTCCTGTTCTGGTACGCCGGGCTCGCAAAAGGCGGCGTGGCGCGCGTCGGGCAGATACAATTGCTGCAGCCGTTCCTCACGCTGGCGGGCGGCGCCCTGCTGCTGGCCGAGCCGCTCGATGCCGTCACCCTCGCCTTTGCGGTGGCAGTGATCGGCGTGGTAGCCCTGGGCCGCCGTACCGCCGTGCGCAGCGCCCCCGCGAGCCCCGTGCCCGCGCCCGCCGCCGAAGAACCCCACCCTGCCCCTACGGGACGATCCCTCTGACTGGAGACCCTATGTCCGTTCACGACACCCTTGCCCGCCTCGGCATCGCACTGCCCACCGCTGGCGCACCGGCCGCAGCCTACGTCATGGCCGCGCAAACCGGCAATACCGTGTTCCTTTCGGGCCACATTGCCCGCAAGGATGGCAAACCCTGGGCAGGCAAGCTGGGCAAGGACCTGGGCACCGAAGACGGCAAGGTTGCCGCGCGCGGCATCGCCGTGGACCTGCTGGCCACGCTGAACACCCACCTGGGCGGCGACCTGGACCGCGTCACCCGCATCGTCAAGGTGATGAGCCTGGTCAACTCCACGGAAGACTTCACCGAACAGCACCTGGTGACCAACGGCGCCTCGGAGTTGCTGGCGGAAGTCTTCGGCGAGGCCGGCAAGCATGCCCGCAGCGCCTTCGGCGTAGCGCAGATCCCGCTGGGCGCCTGCGTCGAGATCGAGATGATCGTCGAAGTGAAGTAAGCCGGCGCAAAGCAGAGAGCAAAAAGCAGAGCAAAGTGAATTGAAGCAAGGCCAGGGTCCGGGGGATCCCCCCGCCCTGCGCCCAACCGGCCGAAGGCACCTCCAACTCATGCGCATCGACAACCTGCCTTTCGGCACCACCGACTGGTCTGACATCACCCCGACCCGCCACCCCGGCGACACCGGCGAAGCCCTCTGGCGCACCCGCCAGTTCGGCGACATCCGCGTTCGCATGGTGGAGTATTCCGCCGGCTATCTCGCCGATCACTGGTGCACAAAAGGGCACATCCTTTTTGTGCTGGAAGGCGAGTTGCATACCGAGCTGGAAGACGGCCGGCATTTCGTGCTCCGCGCGGGCACGAGCTACCAGGTCGCCGACCAGGCAGAGCCGCACCGTTCGTCCACCCCGACCGGGGCGCGGCTTTTTATCGTTGACTGAGTCGAGCCAACCCGACTCCCCACACACCAAGAGAACATCATGAACTGGGCCATCTCCCGCCGGGCGCAACAACTGACCAGCTCGGCTATCCGCGAAATCCTGAAAGTGACCGAGCGTCCGGAAGTGATTTCCTTCGCGGGCGGCCTGCCGTCGCCGGCCACCTTCCCGGTAGCGGCCATGGAACAAGCGGTGGCCCGGATCTTCGCCGACAACCCGCAAGCCGCCCTGCAGTACGCCGCCACCGAAGGCTACATGCCGCTGCGCGAATTCATCGCCAAGCGCCATGCCGTGGACGTGGAGCGCGTGCTGATCACCACCGGCTCGCAGCAGGCGCTGGACCTGATCGCCAAGGTGATGATCGACCCGGGCAGCCCGGTGCTGGTGGAAACACCCAGCTACCTCGGCGCGCTGCAAGCCTTCTCGCTGTTCGAGCCCGAGTTCGTCTCGGTGCCGGGCGACGACAAGAGCCTGCTGCCGGAATCGCTCACGCCCGAGCTGACCGCCGGCGCGCGCTTCCTCTACGCCCTGCCCAACTTCCAGAACCCCACCGGACGGCGCATGCCGCTGGAGCGCCGCCAGGCCCTGGTGGCCCGCGCCCGCGAGCTCGGCCTGCTGCTGGTCGAGGATGATCCCTACGGCGAACTGAGCTATAGCGGCGACCAGTTGCCGAGCCTGCTGTCGATGAACCCCGACGGCGTGATCTACATGGGCTCGTTCTCCAAGATCCTGGCCCCCGGCCTGCGCCTGGGCTTTGTGATCGCCCCGCCCGAGCTGCACTTCAAGCTGTGCCAGGCCAAACAGGCGTCGGACCTGCATACGCCCAGCTTCACCCAGCGCCTTGCCTATGAAGTGGTGCGCGATGGCCTGCTGGACTCGCATATCCCCACCATCCGCACGCTCTACGCGGCGCAGTGCCAGGCCATGCTGGACTCCCTCGCGCGCCACATGCCGGAAGGCGTGACCTGGAACGCGCCGGAAGGCGGCATGTTCATCTGGATGGAGCTGCCCGAAGGCCTGGACAGCATGGAGATCCTGCAAGAAGCGGTCAACCGCAATGTGGCCTATGTGCCGGGCGCGCCGTTCTACGCCAGCAACCCGCGCCGCAATGCACTGCGCCTGGCCTTTGTCACGGTGGCGCCGGAGCGCATCGAGCAAGGCGTGGCCATCCTCGGCACGCTGTTCCGCGAAGCCATCGCCAAGCACGCGCCGCAAGCCAAGGCTGCCTGAGCGTCGCTTGAGCGACACGCATGGCACGGATACGTCTGCTGGCCGATACCGGGCTGGCGGGCTTCATGGCAAGATAACGGCCATTGCCTGTCAGTCCGGGCCACGAACGCGCAGGCATTGCGCATGCGCGGCCCACGCCTTGAGGAGAAGGTTCTCGTGCTGCGTATCTGGGGTCGGCTCTCATCGATCAACGTGCAGAAAGTGGTCTGGTGCGCGCGCGAGCTGCACCTGGACCACGAACGCATCGACATTGGCGTCAGCGAGGGCGACCTCGACACCGAGGCCTATGTCCGGCTCAACCCCGACCGCAGCATCCCGGTGATCGAGGATTTCCGTGGCACCGACGTAGGCGGCGAGCCCTTTGTGCTGTGGGAATCCAACGCCATCGTGCGCTATCTTTGCGCACACGACGGCGAGGACACCCTGTGGCCCGGCAACGTCAAGGCGCGCGCGCTGGCCGATCGCTGGATGGACTGGCAAACCAACGCCTTCAGCCCGGCCATGGTCGACGCATTCCGCCACCTGGTGCGGCTGCCCGCCGAGCAGCGCGACCCTGACCTGATCGCCCGCTCCCTGGAGCGCACCGAACCGCTCGCGGCCCGGCTCGACGAAGCCCTGGCGCAGCGTGAATTCATCTGCGGCGACCGCTTCACCATGGCCGACATCCCGGTTGCCTGCGCCGCCCACCGCTGGCTGGGCCTGCCAGTCACACACCAGCCCCGCCCGCACCTTGAGCGCTGGGCAGCGGCCATGCGTGCACGGCCTGCCGCCCGCACCATCCTGACGCTGCCGCTGGTCTGAGCCGCCCCCCCTTATTTGCCGACTTGCCTGCCGGTCTACTTGCTGTTGCGCCCGCCCGACACCGCGGCAAGCACCCCCAGCCCGATCAGCGCACCGCCCGTCAGGTAGCGGCCCACGGCCTGCGCCCCCCTGGCGCGCGCGAGCAGCGGCAACAACGCCGCCGCGGCCAGCACATAGCAGCAATCGGTGGTGGCGGCGATCAGGACGAAGGTGCCGCCCAGGGCCACGCTCTGCGGCAGCGCCGCGATGGCGGGGTCCATGAACTGCGGCAGGAAGGCAGCGAAGAACAATGTGGTCTTGGGGTTGAACAAGGCCACCACGAAGCCATCGCGAAACACCCGCCGCAGCCCGGCGCTGCCAGCAGCCGGGTCCGCCTGCGCAGCAGCGGCCGGTCGCGCGCGCAGCGCCCGCACTCCCAGGTAGACCAGGTAGGCCGCACCTGCGTACTTCATCACGGCAAAGGCCAGCGACGACACCGCGAACAGCGCAGCCAGCCCCAGCGCCGCCGCCAGCACATTGACCAGGTTGCCCAACACCACGGCCGTCACCGAAGCCAGGCCGGCAAGCCGGCCTAGCGACAGCGTGCGCGCAACGATGTAGATCACCGCCGGCCCCGGTGTCACCGCAAGCAACAGGCTGGACAGCAGGAAAGCGGCAAGCACGTGACCGCCGGGAAGGATGTGCAGCATGGCAATGCTCCTTCAGAAACAAGAACGCCACCTTTCATGCCGGACCGGTCGACTTACCGGCAGCGCCAAGGCGAAAAAGGACGACCGGCACATTCTGCCACCACCGGCCCGGCCAACATACATTTGCGTATCGAGTGGTTTGGAGTACTCTGCCAATAAGGCAGCGAGTGCGCCAACCTGCCCCCCAGGCAAACCCTGATCCATGAATCCGGCTCACGATGACGGTGACTGGATTTAGGGCAGCGCGGCAGGAACCCATCCTTAAAATCCGAAGCTTGCCGGTCGCGCGGTGGGCAAGTTGGCAATACGCGCCCGGACAAAAAGCTGACGCGGCAGCCTGCTCCTAATACAAAAGAAACCTGTCGCCCCAACCCGAGGAGATTCATCGTGTGGACTCAAGTCTATGACCCGCTAGGCAGCCTGGCATTGTCCACGCTGGCAGCGGGGATTCCTGTCGCCGTACTGCTGGCGGCGTTAGCCTTCTTTCACCTGCAGGCCCACCTGGCCGCCGGGCTGGCCCTGGTGGTCGGCGTGGTCATTGCCTCCGCAGTGTTCGGCATGCCCGCCGCAATGGCAGGCAAGGCTGCCGGCCTGGGCATCGCATCGGGCCTGTTCCCGATCGGCTGGATCGTGCTGAACATCATCTTCCTGCACCGGCTGACCACCATCAACGGCTCCTTCAAGGTGCTGCAGAACTCGATCTCCGGCATCACCGAAGACCGGCGCCTGCAACTGCTGCTGGTGGCCTTCAGCTTCGGCGCTTTCTTTGAAGGCGCCGCCGGCTTCGGCACGCCAGTGGCGGTCACCGGCGCCATCCTGATCGGCCTCGGTTTCTCGCCGCTGGCGGCATCCGGCCTGGCGCTGATCGCCAATACCGCGCCGGTGGCCTTCGGCGCGCTGGGCGCGCCGCTGATCGGCCTGTCCGCGGTGACAGGCCTGGACCTGCTGCATCTCTCGGCCATGGTCGGCCGGCAGTTGCCCTTCTTCTCGTTGCTTGTGCCGTTCTGGCTGATCTGGGCCTTTGCCGGCTTGCGCGGCATGCTGGCGATCTGGCCGGCGATCCTGGTGGCCGGCGTCACCTTCGCCGTGCCGCAGTTCCTGGTGTCGAACTACCACGGCCCCTGGCTGGTGGACGTGATTGCCGCGCTGGTGTCGATGGGCTGCCTGACGCTGTTCCTGAAGGTCTGGAAGCCCAAGGAAATCTGGACCTCCACGCGCATCCTCGGCCGCAGGGACGACTCCAAGGTCGACGACCCCGAAGCGGTGGCCGCCGAAGCCCGCGCCAGCGCCGCCTCCGCCGGCATCTCGGTGGTCAAGGCCTGGATGCCCTGGGTGATCCTGACCGTATTCGTCTTTGTCTGGGGCGTGCCGGAATTCAAGAAGCTGATGGACGGCCTGTGGCAATGGAAATTCCCCATCCCCGGCCTCGACAAAGCCGTGTTCAAGGTGCCGCCGGTGGTGCCGAAGGCCACTGCCGAAGGCGCGGTCTTCACGTTCAACGTGTTGTCGATGGCCGGCACCGGCATCCTGGTCTCGGGCATTCTCGGCGGCCTGCTGATGGGCTACTCCTTGCCGCGCCTCGTCAGGGAATACTGGGAGACCATCAAGCTGGTGAAGTATTCGCTGCTGACCATCTGCGCGATGTTCGGCGTGGGCTACCTGACCCGTTACTCGGGCCTGGATGCCACGCTGGGCCTGGCCTTTGCCCACACCGGCGTGCTCTACCCGCTGTTTGGCACCATGCTGGGCTGGCTGGGCGTGGCGCTGACCGGGTCCGACACCGCCTCCAACGTGCTCTTTGGCGGCCTGCAGAAGACCACGGCCGAGCAGCTCGGCCTATCGCCGATCCTGATGGCCTCGGCCAACAGCTCGGGCGGTGTGATGGGCAAGATGATCGATGCGCAGTCCATCGTGGTGGCGTCCACCGCCACCAAGTGGTACGGGCACGAAGGCGAGATCCTGCGCTATGTGTTTTTCCACTCGATCGCGCTGGCGATCCTGGTGGGGCTGTTCATTACGCTGCAGGCTTATGTGCATCCGTTCACGCAGATGGTGATTCACTGAGCTGGCAAACCAGCGGCCATGAAAAAGGCCCCGCTATTGCATGGGCGGGGCCAGACTGAAGCTGAAACGGGAGCTGGGCGCCGGAGCCCGCGCTCAGCCCCCAAACCAGTTGACCAGCCGCAAGCCCGCCAGCCCGGCAAAATCCCTGATATTGCGCGTCACCAACGTCAGGCCGTGCGCCATCGCGACGGATGCGACCTGTCCGTCCACAAAGGGCAGGCTCAGCCCAGCCCGCTCCCGCGAATTGCGTAGCTCGGCATGAATCCGTGCCGCAGCGCTGTCATAGGGCAAGACCGGCAAGCTGCCCGCCACTTCCTGCACGAAACGGCCAACTGCGTCCTTGCGCTGGCCATCCGGCATGCGCAGCCAGCCATAACGTAATTCATGCCAGACCGGCGCCGGAATAACCAGTTCGCCATCGAATCGGGCCAGGTTCGCCATGACCCCTGCATCCGGTTCTGGCCGCATTGCCTCCGAGACAATGTTGGTGTCCAGCAGCCAACTCGCAGCGCTCACCATGTGAAGTCACGCCCGTCGCCGGGTTGACGCACATGCTCGAATGGGTCGGCTTCATCTTCCGGTTGCGCGTGCTCGCTGCGCCATTCGCTCAAACGCCCAAAGAAGCCAGACGTGGAACCGACAAGCAGCCGGTATTGCGACCAGGACATCAACACTGCAGCCGGCTGACCGCGCCGGGAGATCAGCAGCGGTTCCTGCCCGCTCTCCGCGTCCCGAAGCACATCGGAGAGATGCGCTCTTGCCTCCGAGAATGGAATGGTTTGCATAGCCTTACCTCCCACATCGAAATGTACAATCCAATTGTACAACAATGAGCCACCGAGTGTCGGCGGGGAGGGGTTCTTTGCGGCGATGACGATGACGATGACCACGGCCCTCAGGCCATCAACCGGTAGGCCAGCCGCGCCGCAGCCCGAGCGCCGCAGGCGTCACGGTCATAGAGCGGATTGAACTCCGCCAGGTCCGCCACGCGCAGCTTGCCGCTGGCGCGCACCAGCGCCACCACCTCCTCCACCACGGGCAGGGGCACGCCATAAGGGGCGGGCGCCGAGACAGCCGGCATCACTGCCGCCGGCAGCACGTCCAGGTCGATCGTGAGGTAGACGTGATCGACCGCATCCATCAGCCCCTGCAACTCGGCAAGCCGCGCGTCCAGGTGCCGTTCCTGCATCTGCACGTCCTCGACGTAGTGCACGCCAAGCGCCTGGGCATGCGCGAACAGCGCGGCGGTATTGCCGAGGCGGCTGACGCCCAGGCAAGCGTATTCGAAACGCTGTCCGCGCTCGTGGCAGGCCTGCGCGATCTGGTCGAAGGGCGTGCCCGAACTGCCTGGACGGCCAGTGCGCAGGTCGAAGTGCGCATCGAGGTTGATCACCAGCACGCGGCCGTGGTCGCCACGCGCATCGAGATGCGCGCGCAGCCCCTGCCAGGTGCCCCAGGCGATCTCGTGGCCACCGCCGAGCACCAGCGGGAATGCACCCTGCGCCAGTTCGGCCGCGACCGCTGTTGCCAACGCTTGCTGCGCCGTCTCGAGATCGCCATCGTGGCAGACGACATCGCCCGCATCGTGGAACGCTGCCAGGCCATGGGCCGGGATGCCGGCCAGCGCGCGGCGGATCTCGCGCGGGCCACCAGCCGCGCCGGGACGGCCTAGGTTGCGCAGCACGCCGGCGTCGCAGCAAAAGCCCAGCAGCACGGGCGCGCCGGGCACGCGTTCGGCGCCTTGCGCGCGCACGACATGGAACAGCCGGCGCGTGTCGCCCAACTCGCCTGCATCGCTGCGGCCGCGCCAGATGCTGCCCGGCGCTGCAGCCATTGGATCTCTTTCGCTCATGACAGGCGGCGGCCCAGGGTTTCCGGCACCATCGCCAGGCCGATCAGCGAGACCAGGCCGCAGCCGATCACGTAGAACGCGGGCGCGTTGGGATTGGCGGTGAGATGGATCAGCTCGGTCGAGAAGAACTGCGCGAAACCACCGAAGATGGCAATCGCCACGCAGTAGGCAATCGACAGGCCGGTGGCGCGCATGCGCTGTGGCAGCACCTCGCTGACCAGCACCATCGACGCGGGCGAAGTCATCGACATCGGCACCGATAGGCAGCCCACCACCAGCAGCAGGCGCGTCAGGCTGGGCTCGGCGTTGATCAGCACGAAAGCGGGATAGATCATCAGCAGCAAGGCCACGCGCGACCACAGCACCACCGGGCGCCGCCCCACCCGGTCGCTCAGCCAGCCCGCCAACGGCGACAGCACGACCTGCACGGCAGCGGCCACGCAAGCGGCCCAGATGCCCAGCGACAGCGGCATATGCAGCTGGCTAACGGCATAGTTGCTCAGGTAGTACACCACGATATAGGTCGATGAAGCCACGCCGATCATCAGCAGGATGCTGGCCACCAGCGCACGCCCGTGCTCACGCAGCAACTGCAGCGTGGAGCCGCGCTCCGGCTCGCCGGCGGCCGGCGCCGTCTCTTCCAGGCGGCGGCGAATCACCAGGCCCACCGGGATCACCAGGATGCCGATCACGAAGGCCAGGCGCCAGCCCCATGCCTCCAGCGCCTGCTGCTCCAGCACATTGCTGAGCAGCAGGCCGACCAGCGCGCCGAACAGCGCCGCCAGGCCCTGGCTGAACGGCTGCCAGCCGGTATAGAAACCGCGCGAGCGGTCATCTGCATATTCCAGCAGCAGTGCCGTGGAGGCACCCATCTCCCCGCCGATGGCAAAGCCTTGCACCAGGCGCGCGAGCAGGATCATGATCGGCGCGAGCATGCCGATCTGCGCATACGTCGGCGTGACCACGAAGATCACCGAGCTCAGGCCCATCAGCCAGAGCGTCAGCGCCACCGCCGGCTTGCGCCCGACACGGTCGGCATACATGCCGATCAGCAGGCCGCCCAGCGGGCGCATCAGGAAACCCACGCCAAAAGTGGCGAAGGACAACAGCAACTGCCCCGTGGGATCGGAAACCGGGAAATACAGGCGGCCGATCAGCGTGGCGAAGAAGCTGTAGACCACGAAGTCGTAGAACTCCAGGCCATTGCCAACGGTGATGGCAGCGATGGACTTGAACCGGGACAGCGGCCGGGCCGTAGCGGCATGCGGGGCCGCTACGCCGGGAATGGTGTAGTCGATGGACAAGATGTAACTCCGAAGCAAGATAATCCTGGCCGCCCGCAAGCGGGCGGCGAGCGCGAGCCAGAGGGGGGCTTCGCGCCACTACGGCAGCGCGCGCAGCTGGCGCGCGCTACCGGTCACCCTGGCACCCGGCTGGAAAGATGCCAGGCAACGCGGGCCATGCCGACGCATGGTCCGCGCATGCATCAGTCCGCCGCAAAGGAGGAAGCCGGCGCACCCTCCTGGCCCCGCGGCCGCCCCCAGCACCACCACGCCACCACCAGCAGCAGCAGCCACACCGCGCCCACCAGCAGCGCTGCGCGGGTCTGCGGGAACCAGCCAAGCACGCCGAAGATGAACAGCATGAAGGCGATGGCCGCGAGCGGCGCTACCGGCCAGAACGGCACGGGGAACTTCAGCGCCGCCACCTCGGCGCGGCTCATGCGCCTGCGCAAGGCGACCTGCGACAGCAAGATCATCAGCCACACCCAGACCGTGGCAAAGGTGGCGATGGAAGCGATCAGCGTGAACACGTCCTCGGGCATCACGTAGTTGAGCACCACGCCGGCCAGCAGCGCGAAAGCCATCACCACCACCGTCATCCAGGGCACGCCCTTGCGCGATACGCTGGCGAAGATGCGTGGCGCCTGCCGTTGCACCGCCATGCCATACAGCATGCGGCCGGCGCCGAAGATGTCGCTGTTGATGGCGGATACCGCGGCGGAGATGACCACGATATTGAGCACCGCGGCGGCCGAGCCAATGCCCAGCCGGCTGAAGATCTGCACAAAGGGGCTGCCCTCGCTACCGATGCGGTGCCATGGATAGAGAGACATCAACACCGCCAGCGTCAGCACATAGAACAGCAGGATGCGCAGGGGCACCGCGTTGATCGCACGGGGAATCACGCGCTGCGGGTCGCGCGCCTCGCCGGCCGTGATGCCGATGATCTCAATGCCGCCAAAGGCGAACATCACCACGGCGAACGAGGCGATCACGCCAGCAATGCCGTTGGGCATGAAGCCGCCGTGGGTCCAGAGGTTGTGGATGCCGGTGGCAACGCCGCCGTCGGCCATGCCGAAACCGAACAGCATGATGGCAACGCCGCCGCCGATCATCGCGACGATGGCGCCAACCTTCAGCAGCGAAAGCCAGAACTCCAGCTCACCGAACACCTTGACGCTGAGCAGGTTGAGCCCGCCGATCAGGAACACGATGCCGAGCACCCAGATCCAGCGCGGCACGTCCGGGAACCAGAAGCCCATGTAAATGCCGAAGGCGGTCACGTCCGCCAGGCAAACGACGATCATCTCGAAGGCATAGGTCCAGCCAAGCAGGAAGCCCGCCAGCGGTCCCAGGCCGGTGCTGGCGTACTGACCGAACGAACCCGCCACCGGATTGCGCACCGCCATCTCGCCCAGCGCGCGCATCACCATGTAGACCGCGGCGCCACCGATCACGTAGGCCAGCAGCACCGCCGGTCCCGCGGTTTGGATGGCGGAGGCCGAGCCGTAGAAAAGTCCCGTGCCGATGGCCGATCCGAGCGCCATGAAGCGGATATGACGGGCGCTGAGGCCACGCTGCAGGCCTTGCGACTGCTCTTGCATTGATTTGTCTCCGAATCTTTATTTTTGTCGCGCCCGGGCGCGGGCTGCTGCGTGGCAGGCATCCCGTCCCGGGCGTCATGCCCAAGCCTCAGAGGCTGGGCAACAGCCGCGCCGGCAGCAGCGCATTCAGGGTGCCGGCCGCCAGCAACCGGCTCGCCGTCTCGATATCCGGCGCGAAGAAGCGGTCCTTCTCGTAGTAGGGCACTTCGGCGCGCAGCAGGCTGCGTGCCTGTTCCAGCTTGGGCGAGCTCTTCAGGCCTTCGCGGAAGTCCAGGCCCTGGCAGGCGCCCAGCCACTCCACGGCAAGGATGCCGCGCACGTTCTCGGCCATCGCCCACAGGCGCTTGCCGGCATTCGGCGCCATCGACACGTGGTCCTCCTGGTTGGCCGAGGTCGGCAGGCTGTCGACGCTGTGCGGATGGGCCAGCGCCTTGTTGTCGCTGGCCAGCGCGGCGGCGGTGACCTGGGCGATCATGAAGCCCGAATTGACGCCGCCGTTCGCCACCAGGAAAGGCGGCAGCTGCGACATATGGCGGTCCATCATCAGCGAGACGCGGCGCTCGGACAGCGAGCCGATCTCGGCGATGGCCAGCGCCAGGTTGTCGGCGGCCATCGCCACCGGTTCGGCATGGAAATTGCCGCCAGAGATCACGTCGCCTTCGGCGGCAAACACCAAGGGGTTGTCCGAGACCGCGTTGGCCTCCACTTCCAGGACCTCGGCGGCCTGCCGCAATTGCGTCAGGCAGGCACCCATCACCTGCGGCTGGCAGCGCAGCGAGTAGGGATCCTGCACCTTGTCGCACTGCGCATGCGAACGCGCCAGCTCGCTGGTATCGGTCAGCAGGCCACGATAGGTTGCGGCCGCGTCGATCTGGCCGCGCTGGCCGCGCACCGCATGAATGCGCGCGTCGAAAGGCGCGCGCGAGCCGAGCATGGCCTCGACGCTGAGACTGCCGCATACCGTGGCCGCGGCAAACAGATCCTCGGCCTCGAACAGGCCGCGCAGCGCGTATGCGGTGGATACCTGGGTGCCGTTGAGCAGGGCCAGGCCTTCCTTGGCGGCCAGGGTCAGCGGCTCCAGGCCGGCGCGGGCCAGCGCCTGGCGCGCCGGCAGCCATTCGCCCTGGTAGCGGGCACGGCTTTCGCCCAGCAGCACCAGCGACATATGCGCCAGCGGCGCCAGGTCGCCAGAGGCGCCCACCGAGCCCTTGAGCGGGATATGCGGATAGACCTCGGCATTGACCAGGGCGATCAGCGCATCGATCACCTTGCGGCGGATGCCGGAAAAGCCGCGCGCCAGGCTATTGATCTTCAGCAGCATGATCAGCCGGACCATGGCGTCGTCCAGCGGTTCGCCCACACCGGCGGCATGCGACAGCACCAGCGAGCGCTGCAGGTTCTCCAGATCCTCGCGGGCGATGCGGGTCTGCGCCAGCAGGCCGAAGCCGGTGTTGATGCCGTAGGCGGTCCGGCCTTCGGCAACGATGTTCTCGACGCAGGCCACGCTGGCGGCGATGGCCTCGGCGGCCCCGCCATCCAGGCTCACGCGCAGCGGCTGCAGATAGGCCTGGCGCAGCTGCGCCAGGGTCAGTTGACCAGGTTTGAGGTTCAGCGCGTTCATGTTCAGGCTTCCTTCTTGCTGTTGAGCATCGGCAGGTTCAGGCCCTGCTCTCGTGCACAGTCGATGGCGATGTCGTAGCCGGCATCCGCATGGCGCATCACGCCGGTAGCGGGATCGTTGTGCAGCACGCGGGCGATGCGCGCGGCCGCCTCGTCGGTGCCGTCGCACACGATCACCACGCCCGAATGCTGCGAGAAGCCCATGCCCACGCCGCCGCCGTGATGCAGCGAGACCCAGGTCGCGCCGCTGGCGGTATTGAGCAGCGCATTGAGCAGCGGCCAGTCGGACACGGCGTCGGAGCCGTCCTGCATGCTTTCCGTTTCACGGTTGGGGCTGGCGACCGAGCCGGAGTCGAGGTGGTCGCGGCCGATCACCACCGGTGCCGACAATTCGCCGCTGCGCACCATCTCGTTGAACGCCAGGCCAAGCTTGGCGCGCAGGCCAAGGCCAACCCAGCAGATGCGCGCCGGCAGGCCCTGGAAGCTGATGCGCTCGCGCGCCATGTCCAGCCAGCGGTGCAGGTGCGCATCGTCGGGGATCAGCTCCTTGACCTTGGCGTCGGTCTTGTAGATGTCCTGCGGGTCGCCGGACAGCGCGGCCCAGCGGAACGGGCCGACACCGCGGCAGAACAGCGGGCGGATGTAGGCCGGCACGAAGCCGGGGAAATCGAAGGCATTCGCCACGCCCTCTTCCTTGGCCATCTGGCGGATGTTGTTGCCGTAGTCGAACGTGGGCACGCCCAGCTTCTGGAAGTCCAGCATGGCCTGCACATGCAGCGCCATCGATTGCTTGGCGGCCTTGACCACACGAGCCGGCTCGGTCTGCGCGCGGTCGCGGTACTGGCCCCAGGTCCAGCCCACCGGGAGATAGCCGTTGAGCGGATCGTGCGCGCTGGTCTGGTCGGTGACCATGTCGGGGCGCACGCCGCGGCGCACCAGTTCGGGCAGCACTTCGGCGGCGTTGGCGCACAGCGCGATGGAAACGGCGCGGCCTTCGGCGGTGTACCTGGCGATGCGCGCCAGCGCGTCATCGAGGTCGGTGGCCTGTTCGTCGACATAGCGGGTGCGCAGGCGGAAATCGATGCTGGCCTGCTGGCACTCGATGTTCAGCGAGCAGGCGCCGGCCAGCGTGGCGGCCAGCGGCTGCGCGCCGCCCATGCCGCCCAGCCCGGCGGTCAGCACCCAGCGGCCCTTGAGGTTGCCGTTGTAGTGCTGGCGCCCGGCTTCCACGAAGGTCTCGTAGGTGCCCTGCACGATGCCCTGGCTGCCGATATAGATCCAGCTGCCGGCGGTCATTTGGCCGTACATGGCCAGGCCCTTGGCGTCGAGCTCGTTGAAGTGTTCCCACGTGGCCCAGTGCGGCACCAGGTTGGAATTGGCGATCAGCACGCGCGGCGCGTTGCCATGGGTCTTGAACACGCCGACCGGCTTGCCGGACTGCACCAGCAGGGTCTCATCGTCGTTCAGCGTCTTGAGCGTCTCGACGATCTTGTCGTAGCACGCCCAGTTGCGCGCGGCGCGGCCGATGCCGCCGTACACCACCAGCTCCTTAGGGTTCTCCGCCACTTCCGGGTCAAGGTTGTTCATCAACATGCGCAGCGGCGCTTCGGTCTGCCAGCTCTTGGCGTTCAGTTGGTTGCCGCGCGGGGCACGGATCTCTACATCGCGAAAGCGGTCGGTGTTGCTCACGGGAACTCCTTGGGTCAATAAGGCCGGCTCGAACCGGTCTGTTCAGCCATGCTAGGTATGTATAGTGTTGTATAGACAAGTTTGGATAAATTGGGGTATTCCCGAGGATAAGCCGCAGGCATGGACAAAAAAGTGCGCTTACGATTGCTTAAATGATGAAGGCGACGGAAAGTGCACGCCGTTCCGAGCGCGCACTCAAGCACCGCGACATGGACGACCCTCCCGCGGGTACGGACATCGGCGATGCGCAAGCGCGGTATGATGTTCCTGATCCGCCGCACGCCCATAGCATCGATACGGCCCTTGCGAGTACGCCTGCGCCCCGGACGAGGCGCTCGCCGCGGAACACTCCTGGATTCCCATGCTGATGCGTTTCCTGGAACGGTTGATTGACCCGTTCCGCGCCCTCCCCGACACCCAGCCACCCGGCCAGATCTGGCGCTTCTACGCCTATTTCCTGCGGGAGGTGTGGCCGGTCTTTGCGCTGCTGCTGGGCGTGGGGCTGGCTGGCGCGCTGATCGAAGTCTCGCTGTTCGGCTTTCTCGGCCGCTTGGTCGACCTGGCGCAAGCAACACCGCCCGCCGAGTTCTTCGCGCGCCACCGCGGCGAGCTCGTGTGGATGGCGGTGGTGGCGCTGCTGCTGCGTCCGTTCTTCAACGGCCTGCACGACATCCTCGTGCACCAGGTCATCAACCCGAGCCTGGGCAACCTGGTGCGCTGGCAGAACCACCGCTACGTCCTCAAGCAGAGCCTGTCGTTTTTTCAGAACGATTTTGCCGGGCGCATCGCGCAGCGCATCATGCAGACCGGCTTCTCGCTGCGCGATTCAGCGGTGCAGGCCGTGGATGCCATCTGGCATGTGCTGATCTACGCAGCCAGCTCCCTCTACCTGTTCGCGCAAGCCGACTGGCGCCTGATGATTCCCCTCGTGGCGTGGATCGCATGCTACGTGGCCGCCATGCTGTACTTCACGCCACGCGTGAAGGCGCGCTCGGTTGCCGCCACCGGCGCGCGCTCGCGGCTGATGGGGCGCATCGTCGACGGCTATACCAACATCACCACGCTCAAGCTGTTCGCCCACACGCGCCATGAAGAGGACTACGCGCGCGAAGCCATGGCCGACCTGACCGACAAGGCACGCCTGTCCGGGCGCATGGTCAGCGCCATGGATTTCACCGTGACCTCGCTCAATGGCCTGCTGATCGCCGGTACCACGGGACTGGCGCTGTGGCTATGGAGCCAGGGCCATGTCAGCGTCGGCGCGATTGCGCTGTCGAGCGGGCTGGTGATCCGCATCGTCAGCATGTCGGGCTGGATCATGTGGGTGATCAGCGGCATCTTCGAGAACATCGGCCAGGTACAGGATGGCCTGCAGACCATCGCCGTGCCGCGCACGGTCGGCGATCGCGACAACGCGCAAGCACTGCGCATCACGCGCGGCGAGGTGCGCTTCGAAGGCGTGGGCTTTCACTACGGCAAGGGCTCTGGCGTGATCGAGAACATCGACCTGGTGGTGCGCCCGGGCGAGAAGATCGGCCTGGTCGGCCCCTCCGGCGCCGGCAAGTCGACGCTGGTCAACCTGCTGCTGCGGCTGTACGACGTGGAGCAAGGACGCATCCTGATCGACGGCCAGGACATCGCCGGCGTCACGCAGGAAAGCCTGCGCGCGCAGATCGGCATGGTGACGCAGGATACGTCGCTGCTGCACCGCTCGATCCGCGACAACCTGCGCTACGGCCGCCCCGGCGCCAGCGAGGCCGAGCTGCTCGCCGCGGCCAACGACGCCCATGCCGGCGAGTTCATTCCACGCCTGCGCGATGCGCATGGCGCTACGGGGCTGGATGCGCAGGTGGGCGAGCGTGGCGTGAA
The DNA here is from genome assembly GCF_058809705.1 of Cupriavidus sp. MPR-AND1C. Taxonomy (NCBI): domain Bacteria; kingdom Pseudomonadati; phylum Pseudomonadota; class Betaproteobacteria; order Burkholderiales; family Burkholderiaceae; genus Cupriavidus; species Cupriavidus sp. MPR-AND1C. Next base: position 22,515 of record NZ_JBXASU010000109.1, read on the forward strand.
GCTGTCGGGCGGCCAGCGCCAGCGCATTGCCGTGGCACGCGTGCTGCTGAAGAACGCACCGATCCTGATCCTGGACGAAGCCACCTCGGCGCTGGACTCCGAAGTGGAAGCGGCCATCCAGGAGAACCTGGAGACGCTGATGCAGGGCAAGACCGTGATCGCCATCGCGCACCGCCTGTCCACCATCGCGCGCATGGACCGGCTGGTGGTGCTGGAGGATGGGCGGATTGCCGAGAGCGGGACGCATGCGGAACTGCTCGCGCGTGGGGGGCTTTATGCGCGGTTGTGGGCGCATCAGACTGGGGGGT
>NZ_JBXASU010000110.1:0-21779 GCF_058809705.1 Cupriavidus sp. MPR-AND1C
TTGGGTCCCAAAAGCCCCCCCCGTTTACTCCGCCTTGGCCCCCGAATCCCTCACCACCTTCGCCCACTTGGCAATCTCGACCTTCTGATAACCCGCCAACTTCTCGGGCGCACCAAGAACAGGATCCAGCCCCAGGGTCTTGAGCTTGGCTTGCACATCGGGAAGCTGGTAGATCCGGTTGAGCTCGGTGTTCAGCTTGGCGATCACATCCTTGGGCGTATTCGCCGGTGCAAAGATCGCAAACCACGAGTCCGCGTCAAACCCGGGCAGCCCCTGCTCTGCCAGCGTGGGAATATCCGGGGCCGAATGCGAGCGTTTCGCGCTGGTCACGCCAAGGGCCCGTACCTTGCCCTCCTTGATCACCGGCAGCGCCGACGGCAGGTTGTCGAACATCATGCTGATATGGCCGCCGAGAAGATCGGGAATGGCCATGGCGCGGCCCTTGTAGGGCACGTGGGTGAGCTTGACCCCGGCCAGGGCGTTGAACATCTCGCCCGCCACGTGCGGCGAGGTGCCGATGCCCGGCGTGCCGAACGTCAGGGCGCCCGGCTTGGCCTTGGCCAGCGCGATCAGCTCCGCCACGTTCCTGGCCGGCACGGAAGGGTTGACCACCAGCACGTTGGGCGTGGTGGCGACCAGGATCACCGGGGTGAAATCCTTGACCATGTCGTACGGCATCTTGCTGTAGAGCGCGCCGTTGATGGAGTGCGTGCCGACCGTGCCCAGCGCCAGCGTGTAGCCATCCGGCGCGGCATGCGCGACGGCCTCGGCGCCAATGTTGCCGCCTGCGCCGGGCTTGTTGTCCACCACCACGGGCTGGCCCCACGAGGGTGAGATTTTTTCGGAGAAGATGCGCGCCAGGATGTCAGGCGCGCCGCCGCTGGGAAAGCCCACCACCATCCGGATGGGCTTGGAAGGATAGGTGTCGGCATGGGCCGAGGGCACGGCGAAGGCGGCGCAGGCGGCCAGGACGGCAGCTGCGAAAGGTTTGCAACGCATGGTGTGTCTCCCGATGATCGGTTTTGTTCTGGTGTCGGACTGATCTTGCATGCTGCCGGCGCCAAGGGGCGAAGGGGCCAAGCCTTGCGCCTGTCCGCCGGCAGCGGTGACTCAACTGACTGTCGCGCGGGGTTTCACGCCACGCTTACACTACCGTGCCGCCGAACTCCGCCATCACTTTATCGTGCAGCCGGCGCATTCCCTTTAGCCAACGATCGTAATCCTGCCCTTTGCGCTGGTAATACTCGAGCACTTCGGGATGCGGCAGGATCAGGAAGCGCTCGTCCTTCACGCCTTCCAGCGTGACCTGCGCCACGTGCTCGGGCGTGACCGAGCCGGCCTGCAGGAAGCCCTTGCGCTCGCCATCCTCGCCGAACAGCATGCGCGTCTGCACGCCCTGCGGGCAGATGCAGCTGACCTTGATGCCGCGATCGCCGTAGGTGATCGACAGCCACTCGGCGAAGCCGATGGCGGCGTGCTTGGTCACGGCGTAAGGCGCCGAGCCGATCTGCGACAGCAGGCCGGCGGCCGATACGGTGTTGACGAAATAGCCATCGCCGCGCGCCAGCATCTGCGGCAGCACCGCGCGCGAGGCGTGGATGTGGGCCATGACGTTGATCTCCCAGATGCGCTGCCATTCCTCGGCGCTGGCATCCAGGCCCTTGCGCAGGATGATGCCGGCGTTTGAGCAGAACACATCGATCTGGCCAAAGCGTTGCGTGGCCGCATCGGCCAGCGCCTGCACGGCGGCCGCATCGGCCACGTCGGTTTGCTGCGCGAACACCTGGCAGTCCGGGCTGGCCTTGGCCACTTCCTCGGCTACCGCCTGCGCGCCCTTGCCGTCCAGGTCGGCCACGGCCACGCCGCGCGCGCCCCCGGCGGCAAACGCCAGCGCCAGCGCGCGCCCGATGCCGGTGGCGGCACCCGTCACCACGACGGTCTTGTTGCGAATCTCCATCCTTGTCTCCTTTGTTTGCTATGTCTGTATTGCCAGCTAGATGTGTGGCCCCGGGGGCCGTGAGAAAGCGATACGTGGCGATGGCATCGATGGCGCGCATGGCGCTGCTATCCGCGCCCCTGCCATAGACGGCTCTGCAGCACTTCGGCCAGTTCGCGGATGCGCGGGCCGAGATTGCCGTCGAGGATTTCCGGCGTCAGCCGCGTGGCCGCGCCGCCGATATTGATGGCCAGCACTTCCGCGCCGCCTTCTAGCACCACGGGCGCAGCCGCGCCGCTGACCGTGCGGTCCCACTCCGCGTGGGCCAGGCAGAAGCCGCGCTTGGCGTAGTCGCGCAGCGCGCGTTCGAGCTTGATGCGGATCGCGGGCCAGCGCGCGCCGTAGTGGCCCTCCAGGTCGGCCAGCACGGCGGCGCGCCGCTGCGGCGCCAGCCCGGACAACCACGCGCGCCCGATGGCGGAGGTGGCGGTGGGCAGGCGCGAGCCGGGCGCCAGCCGCATCACCAGCGCGCCGCGCGGCTGGCAGACTTCCAGATACACCATTTCGTGGCGGTCCGATGTGGCAAGCGCCACCGTGCAATCGGTGGCGAACGCCAATGACTGCATCAGCGGTTGCGCGATCTCGCGGATGCCCGAGCCGGCGAGGTAACGCTGGCCGAGCACCATCGCGCCCTGACCGAGCCGGTACTTCTCCAGCGACGCGGAGTAGATCAGGTAGCCCAGGCTGGTGAGCGTGTAGGTCAGGCGTGAAACCGTGGGACGCGGGATGCCGGCGCGCCGCGCCAGTTCCGCATTGCCAAGGTAATCGTCGTGCGGGCCGAAGGCGCGCAGCAGGTCCAGCCCACGCGCCAGCGCGGTGACAAAATTGCGGTCGTCACGATCGATGTCCGGTTCCCTGCCGTCGTGCGGCGCATCTGCGGCGCGCGCGGCTGCGGCATGCGCGCCGCCGGGCAAGGAAGCTGGGGAGGCAGGCGAGAGCGGGATCGACGAGGTGCGCTTCATACGTGGCGATAACGCTTGGCTACTGGGTGCGGGAAGCAGACCTGTGGCCGCCTTTGGAGATGGCGGGCCGGAGGTAAGCCGGCTATTTCGCTGTGCGGAAGACTATTCCGTATTTCTTGACTGTGCCTCAGGCCGTATGCAACAGTCAATGAAAACGAACGATCGTGCTGGAACATACCTACGCAGACATGCGTAGCGCTTCACGGTACACGACGACACCGCACCCGGGGCCTGCACGGCAGGCCATTCCGCATCGCACAGGAGACCACGCATGCATCACGCACCTCACCAGGCCGCACCGCCCCGCGGCTGACTCTCGCCCCGCATGACCAAGTGGCCCTCGTAGTGTTTTCTGCGCGGCGCCGCCATTTCCACGCAGCCCGCGGCGCGGCTTGCGTGCCTTCGTTCGTGATTCGAAAAGTCGCATGAGGTAAGCCCGTGACATTGTTTCTTCAACAAGTCCTCAACGGCCTGACGCTGGGCGGCGTATATAGCCTGGTGGCGTTGGGCCTGACGCTGGTCTACGGCATCCTGCACGTGCCCAATTTCGCGCATGGCGCCTTCTACATGGCAGGCGCCTACGTCTCGTACTACTTGATGACGTCGCTGGGCATGAACTACTGGCTGGCGATGGGCGCCGCCGCCATCGCGGTGGCGGTGCTGTCGATGCTGGCCGACCGGCTGGTGTTCCATCCGCTGCGCAACGCGCCGGAGCTTCACGACATGATCGCCGCCATCGGCATCATGCTGTTCCTCGAAGCCGGCGCGCAGGCAATGTGGGGCGCCGACTTCCATCGCATGCCCACGCCTTACGGCCAGATGGTGGAAGTGATGGGCCTGAGCGCACCGGCGCAACGGCTGCTGATCATCGCCGCCGCCTTCGGGCTGATGGTGCTGCTGCACCTGTTCCTCACCCGCACCGTGACCGGCTCCACCATCGTGGCGATGGCGCAGAACCGCGAGGGCGCGGCGCTGGTTGGCATCGACGCCACGCGTGTCACGCTGCTGGTGTTTGCCATCTCCGGCGCGCTCGCCGCCATCGCCGCCACGCTCTACGCGCCGATCAACCTGGTCTACCCGAGCATGGGCAACCTGGTCATCACCAAGGCCTTCGTCATCATCATCCTTGGCGGCATGGGCAGCATTCCCGGCGCCATCGTGGGCGGGCTGATCATCGGCATGGCCGAGAGCTTCGGCGGCTTCTACGTCTCGACGGACTACAAGGACATCATCGCCTTTGCGCTGCTGGTGCTCATCCTGTCGATCCGGCCCCAAGGCCTGTTTGCCGGCAAGGCCGCATAAGGAGCGCACCATGACAAAGACACTACAAGGCAAGACCGGCTGGGCCCTGTTGCTGGCGCTGGCCATCGCGTTCCCGCTGGTCACGCCCAACAGCTACTACCTGACGGTGATGACGCTGGCCTTCATCTACGCCATCGCCACGCTGGGGCTGAACCTGATCACCGGCTATACCGGCCAGCTCAACCTGGCGCACGGCGGCTTCATGGCCATCGGCGCCTACACGCTGGGCATTCTCACGGTGGATCACCAGGTGCCATTCTGGGCGGCGTTCGTGCTGTCCGGCGTGGTGTGCATGATGGTGGGCTACTTCGTCGGCGTGGTATCGCTGCGGCTCAAAGGCCATTACTTCTCGATCTTCACGCTGTGCATCGGCTACATCATCTATCTGCTGATCGAGAAGTGGGAAAGCCTGACGCACGGCACCGTGGGCCTGATCGGCATTCCGGTGCCGGCCTCGGTGGGCCCGCTCGCGTTCGACAACGTGCAGGCACAGTACTACCTCGTGCTGTTCTTCCTGGTGGCAGGCACCTTCCTGATGCACCGCATCGTCACTTCGCTGCTGGGCCGCAGCTTCATGGCGGTGCGCAACAGCGACGCGCTGGCGGAGGCCCTCGGCATCAACCTGATGCGCACCAAGGTGCTGTCGTTCGTGCTGTCGGTGGGCTACGCCGGCTTTGCCGGCGCGCTGTACGCGGGCCAGGTGCGTTTTCTCGGGCCGGACATCGCGCGCACCGACCTGACCTTCGAGATGGTGATGGCGATGCTGGTGGGCGGCACCGGCACGCTGCTGGGGCCGCTGCTGGGCGCGGTGCTGGTGCCGTGGGTCACGCAGACGCTGCAGTTCCTGCAGGACTACCGCATGCTGGTGTTCGGGCCGGTGCTGGTGCTGCTGATCATTTTCGTGCCGGACGGCATCGTGGGCTCGTGGGCCAAGCGCCAGGCACGCCGCGCCGCGGCCGCACGCCGCGGCGGCACAAGCCGCGCGCACCCGGCGGGCACGCCCGTCGCCGGCAACCCGAATGCAAACGCTGCGAACGCAGGGGCCGACCATGCTTGAGATCCGCAACCTGACCAGGAAATTCGGCGGCCTGAGCGCCGTGCACGATGTCTCGATCACATTCGAGACGGGCCATATCAATGCCATCATCGGCCCCAACGGCGCGGGCAAGACCACCTTCTTCAACCTGATCGCCGGCACCCATGCGCCGACCTCCGGGCAGATCCTGCTCAAGGGCCGCAACGTGGCCGGCCTGCGCGCCGACCAGATCGCCCGGCTCGGCGTGGCCCGCACCTTCCAGGCCACGCACCTGTTCGACCGCGCCACCGTGCTGGACAACCTGATCGTGGGCCACCGGCTGCGCACGCAAGCGGGGCTGGCCGACGTGATCTTCAATACGCGCCGGCTGCGCGAGGAAGAACGGCTGTGCCGCGCCAAGGCCGAGGAGGCGCTCGACTTCGTGGGCCTGGCGCACCTCGCGCATGAAGTGGCGGCGGACATCACGCAGGAAGAGCGCAAGCGCGTGGCCTTTGCGCTGGCGCTGGCCACCGATGCCGAACTGCTGCTGCTCGACGAGCCCGCGGGTGGCGTGAACCCCGAGGAGACCGTGGGCCTGGCCGAGCTGATCCGCAAGATGGTCCGCCACGGCAAGACGGTCTGCCTGATCGAACACAAGATGGACATGATCATGCGGCTGGCCGACAAGATCATGGTGCTGAACCACGGCGAGAAGATCGCCGAAGGGTCGCCCGCGCAGATCCAGCAAGACCCGCAGGTCATCGAAGCCTATCTGGGAGCCGACCATGTTGCAGCTTGAACGCGTTTCGCTTTCGTACGGGAGCTTTCGCGCGCTCGACAACATCACGCTGAACGCCGCGGCCGGCGAGCTGGTGGTGCTGCTGGGCGCCAACGGGGCCGGCAAGAGCTCGATCTTCATGGCGCTCAGCGGCATCCACCGCACCAGCGGCGGCAGCATGCGCTTTGACGGCCGCGAGCTGGCCGGCATGAAGCCCTCGCAGATCGTGCAGGCGGGGCTGGTGCACTGCCCTGAGGGACGCAAGCTGTTCCCCGCCATGAGCGTGCAGAAGAACCTGACGCTGGGCGCCTACGTGCACCGCCGCGACTCCGCCGGCATCAAGCGCTCGCTGGAAGACGTCTTCGAGATGTTCCCGATCCTGCGGCAGAAAAAGGACGATCCGGCCGGCTCGCTGTCCGGCGGACAGCAGCAGATGGTGGCGCTCGGCCGCGCGCTGATGGGGCGCCCGCGCACGCTGCTGCTCGACGAGCCATCGCTGGGCCTGGCGCCACTGGTGGTCAAGCAGATGTTCGAGGTGATCCAGCGCATCAACCGCGCGGGCACCACGGTTCTGCTGGCCGAGCAGAACGCCTACGCGGCGCTGGGCATCGCCCACCGCGCGTATGTGATCGAGAGCGGCCGCATCGTGATGCAAGGCGACCGCGACGCGTTGCTAAAGGATGAAGGAATCCGGAAGGCATACATCGGCGGATAGAGCCCGGCGGCTTTCGTGGCCCAAACGGGCCACCCTTCACGCGAAGCGAAGCGAGCCGTGCAGGTGTACCAGGCCGTATGGGGCGCCTCGTGATCCGGCGTAAAGAGCGGAAAAGAGGGACCCATGTTTGAGTATCGCCTTAAGGCGATGCGAGTTTGGGTCCCGGCCGCTCTTTACGCCGGATCACGAGGGGGGGTCGCCCCATCCGGCGCGCTTCTTTGCCTACTTTCTTGGCAAGACAAGAAAGTAGGTCGCCCTCCCGCAGGGGGGGTGAAACCGCCTTTGACTTTAAGCTTTTGACGTTGACTTTGTCTTTGACTTCGAAGTTCAGCCGTTCCAATACAACCACATCAGGAGACAGCCAAATGCAAACCAAAAAGATCCGCCGCCTCTTCCCGCTAGCCGCCACCGCCGTGGCCGCGCTGATGGCCTCCGGCACCGCCTTTGCGCAGGAAGTCGTCAAGCTGGGCTATACCGGCCCGCTGTCGGGCGGGGCCGCGCTGTATGGCAAGAACGTGCTGTCCGGCATCCAGATGGCCGTGGACGAGATCAACACCTCGGGCCTTGAGGTCAAGGGCAAGAAGGTGAAGCTGGAAGTGGTGTCGCTGGACGACAAGTACGCGCCCGCCGAGGCCGCCATCAATGCGCGCCGCCTGGTGCAGCAGTACAAGACGCCCGCCGTGTTCGTGCCGCATTCGGGCGGCATCTTTGCACTGCAGGCGTTCAACGAACAGGAGAAATTCCTGGTGATGGCCTACTCCAGCGTGCCGCGCATCACGGACACCGGTAACAAGCTGACCATCCGCATCCCGCCGTCCTACACCGGCTATATCGATCCCTTCATCAAGGCGCAGATGAAGCGCTATGGCAAGAACGTAGCGCTGGCCCCGGCCGACCACGATTACGCCAAGGCCTGGGTGCAGGCGTTTGTGCCGGCCTGGGAAGGCGCGGGCGGCAAGGTGGTGGCCAACAACCCGATGTCCTACACCAAGGCCACCGACTTCTACAGCGGCGTGTCACGCGTGCTGGCCGACAAGCCCGACGTGATGTTTGTCGGCGGCCCGTCCGAGCCGACCGCACTGGTGGTCAAGCAGGCGCGCGAGCTGGGCTTCAAGGGCGGCTTCATCGTGATGGACCAGGCAAAGCTGGATGAAATGGCCAAGGTCACCAATGGCCTGGCCATGCTTGAAGGCGCCATCGGCGTGATGCCGCTGGCCAACGATGCCCGCCCGGCCGCGCAAACCTACAACAGCAAATACAAGAAGCTGCATGACGGGCGCGATGCCACCACCGAGATGTCGCTCAACTACACCATGGTCTACGCGCTGGCTGGCGCCATGAAACTGGCCGGCACCACCAGCGATGTGGCCGCGATCCGGGCCAGGATGCCGGAGGCGGTGAAGACGCTGGCCAAGGATGCCAACCCCAACGAGATCGAGAGCATCGACGCCAAGGGCGGCACCGTTGCCGACACCGTGGTGGGCTGGGTGCAGAACGGCAAGATCGCACCGGTGCGCCTGTCGGAACTGGCTAAGTAAGCCGGCAAGGCCGGCCACGCGGCCGACGCCCGGATCGGGCGCCGGCCGCCTGAGCCGGCTCAGTGAATCTCATGCCCGTGCTCTTGCGCATTGTCTGCCTGGCCTTGGGCACGCGGTTGCTGCTGCATCGCCACGTGCTGAGCTGACTGTGGCTGCGCGGCGTGCTGTTGCTGGCGCTGCAACTCCTGCTGCCGGCGCTGCTGTTCCTGCTGCTGGCGCTGTTGTTCCTGCTGCTGGCGCTGTTGCTGCTGCTGGCGTTGCTGCTCCTGCTGCTGACGCTGCTGTTCTTGCTGCTGGCGCTGCATGACCTGTTGCTGGCGCTGCTGCTCCTGCTGGCGTTGCTGCTCCTGCTGCTGGCGCTGCTGTTCTTGCTGCTGGCGCTGCATGACCTGTTGCTGGCGCTGCTGCTCCTGCTGGCGTTGCTGCTCCTGTTGCTGGCGCTGCATGTCCTGCTGGCGGCGCTGCTGCTCTTGCTGCTGACGCTGCAAGTCCTGCTGCTGACGCTGCATGGCCTGCTGTTGCTGTATCGCCTGCTGCGCCCGCTGCTGGTCGCCAGCCTGTCTTTGCTGCTGCTGACGCTGCATCTCCTGCTGCTGTTGCAGCGCTTGCTGCGCCCGCTGCTGGTCCCCCATCTGTCTTTGCTGCTGCTGGCGCTGCATCTCCTGCTGCTGTTGCAGCGCTTGCTGCGCCCGCTGCTGGTCCCCCATCTGCCGCTCTTGCTGCTGGCGCTGCATCTCCTGCTGCTGGCGGGCCATGGCTTGCGGGTCGGTTTGCAGGGTCCGGCCGTTCTGCTGCACCATGCCGCGCTGCTCGGCCTGGCGTTGCTGAAGCTGCTGGGCTTGTTGGGCTTGCTGGATCTGCTGCGCCTGCTGGAGTTGCGCGGCCGACTGGCCATTTTGCGGCGGCTGGCCGTGCGCCTGCTCCGGCCGCGTAGTCCAGCCGCGCGTGCGCGGATCGCCGCCCTGCGCGGGCGGCTGCCCGCCATGGTCGGTACCCACCAGGCCTTGCGGCACGGGCCCACGGGCGCCGCCTTCCGCGCGCTGCGGCCCGAAGGCTGGATTGCCTTGATTTGCCGGATTTACCGGATTCCCGCCGTTCGGTGTCCCCGGCCCGCCGGGCATCTGGCCTGCCCCGTTGCGCCCGTGGTATCCCGGTGCCGCCTGGCTCAGCCGGACCGGGGCAGGCGCCATGGCCTGGCCGCCACCCCGGGCATTGCGCCCACCCTGCCATGCCGGGCCGGCGCCGGGCACGGTGCCGCCAGCGCGGGCAAAGCGCTGGGCCAGTTCATCGTCGGCCGGGCGGCCGGGCGGGCGTGCAGCAATGGCGGGCCGCGCAAAGCCCTGCATGACTGCCGCCGGAGCCGGCCGCGCGGGCGCCGCGCCGATCAGGCTGGCCTTGACGGGCGCCAGCGGCGGCGCGCCGTTGGCCTCGCCCTGCGGCAGGTTGCGCCATGCCATACCGCGCGCGCCCGGCGGCACGCGCTGGCCTTGCACGAAGGCGCGCGCGGGCATGCCGGTGATGGCGCCCGGCACGGTCCGGTTGATATAGGTGTTCCGGATATGGTTCTCGATCACCTCATTGTTGACGGTGAAATGGTTGATGCGCGTGATGTAGGCCGGGCTGGCGCCATAGACCGGGCGATATGCCTCGCGCGGGCCTAGCGGGTACCAGGCCACGCCGGGGCCGCTGCCCGGACCGCCGCCGATAAAACCAACCAGCGCGGGAGCGTAGACCGGGCGGCCCACCCTTGGGCCTGGCATCCATCCCCACCGGTCGCCAACGCGGGCCCAGCGCCCATAGTGGGACGGGGCGAAGCCCCACGGCGCATCGTCGCACCAGCTCCATCCCCATGGCGCCACCCAGGCCCAGTGGCCGGCGCTATAGGGCGCCCAGTCCGCCGCCACCACGCGCGGGAACCATACGGCGCCGTACCCAGGGTCTTCCTGCCAGTCGCCATAGTCGTCCAGCGCGGCATAGCCCGTCATTTCCGGCGCCACATAACGGGCGGACGGCGAGCGGTCCTCCCGCGCGTCGCGCGCCATGGTCCAGCTATCGAAGCCGTCCATGGGCGGGTTGGCGGCGCGGCCGGCCTCGGCCAGGTCGGTGCCGCCGAAGCGCACTTGCTCGCCGCGCCGCATTTCCAGCGAGCGGTTGTCGCCGTACAGCATGGCCGAGCCGTGGTGCATGGTGACGACCGTGGAGCTGCCGTCAGGCGCTACGTCCAGCCGGTAGTCGCCCGGCTCGCGCGGCACGAAGGCCAGGTTGGGCGTATCGACCTCGACCGGCTGGTCGGGCGGCAGCGCGCGCACGCGCAATTGCAGCGTGCCCTGGGTCAGCTTGACCTGGGTGGCGCTGTCGTCGAGATTGAGCACGGTCACGGCGGTGCCGCTGCCTAGCCGGATCGCCGTGGAGCCGGCGTGCAGCTCGGCCCGCCCGCCGTTGTCGACCCAGAGTCGGTCCCCGGTGGTGATCGGCCGGTTCAGCGCGGCCTGCGCCCAGTCGTCCGACCCCGCGGGGGCAAAGCTCAGGTTGCCAGCGGCATCGGTCACAGTGGCAATGCGGCCGGTGGGATCAGCGGATTGCGCCAGCGCCGGCAGTTGCCAAGTGACCAAAACGAGGCTAGTGGCCAGGAACAGGAAGCGCGCACGCGGGCCAAGCTTGCGGTCAGGGAACATGTGAATACCTCTTGGTCAAAATAGGCGCGCGGGCCAACACCTGCCGCCCCTGCTGTCACCATACTTCCGATAACGCCGGGCCGCCGGACTGGCGCACTTGACTTTGTAAGCACATATTTCCCTTGTTTCCCCCGTGCAGCCGCGCCGGGAAGGCACGATCCGGCTGCGCGCCGCCCGCCGTGGCCTCCGGCCCGCGCGGGGACCACGGCGGGCCAGCGCATGCAGGACAAAGCTGGAAACAATTGCGCATCGGCGCCGCACGCCCGCGAGAGGGGAAAGGCGCGGCCGGCCCGGCTTAGCGGGCGGCGGACTGCTGCAGGAACTCGGTGAACTTGTCGGCGGACATGGGCCGGCCATACAGGTAGCCCTGTACCTCATGGCAGCCATTCTCGGCAAGGAAATCCCGCTGCTCGACGGTTTCCACGCCCTCGGCCACCACGCCGATGCCCAGGCTGCCACCGACGTTCACCATGGCGCGCACGATGGCGGCGTCAACCGGGTTCTGCGTGACATTGCGGATAAACGACTGGTCGATCTTGATGCGGTCCACGGGGAAGGACTTGAGGAAGCTGAGCGAGGCGTAGCCGGTGCCGAAATCGTCGCAGGTCAGGGTCACCCCGTCGCGGCGCAGAGTCTGCAGCTGCCCGGAGAACTCGTCGCCCTGCTGCAAGGCGATGGTCTCGGTGATCTCCAGCTCCAGCCGCTCCGGCGCCAGTGCCAGCTCGCGCAGCACGTGACGGACTTCGGTCAGCAGCCGGCTCTCGCTGAGCTGCGCGGCAAACAGGTTGATGGCCACCCGCGGTGCATCGGCAAACCCGAGCGACCACATGCGCGCCTGGGCGCAGGCGGTGTGCAGCAGCCAGACGCCGACGTCCGCCGCCACGCTGCTGGCGGCCAGCGCATCGATGAAGCTGGCCGGCGTCAGCAGGCCCTGGGTGGGATGGCGCCAGCGCATCAGCGCCTCCGCGCCAACCACGCGGCCGTCGCGCAGGTCGATCTGGGGCTGGTACAGCAACTCGAACTGGCGCTGCGCGTAGGCGTCGCGCAGCGCTTGCACCAGCGACAGGCGGGTCGTCACGTCGGTGCGCATCTGCGGCTTGAAAAAACGGATGGTGCGGCCGCCATCGCGCTTGGCCCGGCCCAGAGCCAGGCTGGCCGACGCCAGGGCATCGGAGGCATTGTCGCCGCCGGCAGGCATCACGCAGGCGCCCAGGCTGGCCAGCACGTGGTGGCGCCGGTTGCCGTACTCGTGGGGCTCGGTCTGCAGCGAAAGGATGGCGGCGCTGACGTGGCGCACCAGGGTAGGATCGGCAATGGACGGCAGCAAGACGGCGAACTCGTCGCCGCCGATCCGCCCCAGGATGGCGTCGCGCGGCGAGGCGTCGCGCAGGCGGCGAGCCACCCGGCGCAGGATCTCGTCGCCCTCGGCATGGCCATGCATGTCATTGAATGCGCGGAAATCGTCGATGCCGAGCAGCAATAGCGCGCAGCGCGGGGAAGCCTCCGTGCGCAGGCGGCCTTCCAGCGTGTTCAAGAATGCCTGGCGCGACGCTAAGCCCGTCAGCGAATCAATGTCCGCGTTTGGCGGGGCGCCGGCCTTCGCCTCTGACCTGGCCACCATGCCTGCCCTGTTCGTGATTATCGACATCGGTCCGATCTGTCCATTTGGCAAGTGTGACTAAAACCAGGAAAAAATCAAGCCAAGTTGAACGATATGTTGCGGCAACAAGTTGCGACGCACCGAATCCCCTTACCGCTCGGCGGGCGCCATTGAAATGGCCGGGGCCTTACAGTACCCTACGCCGCTATAAACCGGCCGCTCGCGCCCGGCCCGCGTACGCGCGCCGCTTCCGGTGCGCCCGGCCGGCCATGGGCCGCCTTCCGACAAGAATAAGCAACGGGAAACCGCACCGTGACTCACTGGACCATCCGCACGCGCATCCTGGCAAGTTTTGCCTTCATCCTGGCGGTGATTTTACTCACGGCGGTGGTCGCCTATGACCGCCAGTCGGCCATCCAGACCAATGCGGATGCGCTGCGCGACGATGCGCTCCCTGGACTCTACTACAGCACCGCGATGCGCGGCGCCTGGGGCGAGACCTATGTGCTGGCCTGGCAGAGCGTGACCGCGGCCAATGACACCGAGCGCCGGCAATACGCCGAGGCCAACTCGGCCCTGCTCAAGCGGCTGGATGGCCTGGAGGCAAAGTACGCCGAATCGATCCGGCGCGCCGACGATCGCGAGCGCTTCGATAAGTACCGTGAGCTGCGCCGGCACTATGACGAACTCTCGGCGCCGCTGTTCGCGGCGGCCAGCGCGGAGGCCTCCGCCGCCGAGACCAAGCTGCGCGGACCCATCCACGCAGCCTGGACCGAAGGCCGCACGGCCGTGCAAGAACTGTTGGAAGATAACAACAAAGTGGCCGCGCAAGGCGCCAGCAGCATCAACCAGGCGGTGCAAACGGCCAAGATCAGCATCGAGGTCTCCCTGATCGCCGCCATTCTGGAGTCGCTGGTGGCCGGCTACCTGCTGTTCCGCTCCATTACGGTACCGATGCGCTCGATCGTCAGGCAGCTCGCCGACATGCGTGGCGGCGACTTCCGCCAGCGCCTGTCGCTGAACCGCAAGGATGAGTTCCTGGAAGTCGAGCAGGGTTTCAACCAGATGACCGGCGACCTTACCGCGCTGGTCGGGCAGGCCCAGCGCTCGGCCATCCAGGTCACCACCTCGGTCAACGAGATCGCCGCCACCGCGCGCCAGCAGCAGGCCACCGCCACCGAAACGGCGGCCACCACCACCGAGATCGGCGCCACCTCGCGCGAGATCTCCGCCACCTCGCGCGACCTGGTCCGGACCATGACCGAAGTCTCCGGTGCCGCCGAGCAGACCGCTGGCCTGGCCGGCACCGGCCAGGCCAGCTTGTCGCGCATGGAAGCCACCATGCACCATGTGATGGAAGCCGCCGGCTCGGTCAACGCCAAGCTGGCCACCCTGAACGAGAAGGCGGGCAATATCAACCAGGTGGTCACCACCATCGCCAAGGTCGCGGACCAGACCAACCTGCTGTCGCTCAACGCTGCCATCGAAGCCGAAAAGGCTGGCGAGTACGGGCGCGGCTTCTCGGTGGTCGCCACCGAGATCCGCCGCCTGGCCGACCAGACCGCGGTGGCCACCTACGACATCGAGCAGATGGTGCGCGAGATCCAGTCAGCGGTGGCCGCGGGCGTGATGGGCATGGACAAGTTCTCGGAGGAAGTGCGGCGCGGCATGTCGGAGGTGACCCAGGTGGGCGACCAGCTCTCCCAGATCATCGGCCAGGTGCAGTCGCTGGCGCCGCGCGTGCAGATGGTCAACGAGGGCATGCAAGCCCAGGCGGGCGGCGCGGAACAGATCAACCAGGCCTTGATGCAGTTGTCCGAGGCGGCCCAGCAGACAGTGGAATCCCTGCGCCAGTCCAGCCAGGCGATCGACGAGCTGACGCTGGTCGCCAACGACCTGCGCACCGGCGTGTCGCGCTTCAAGGTTTGAGCGCACTTTGAGCGGCCCGGGCATCCACGCCATTCCATGAAACTCTTCCTGCTCTTTCGCATCGGGACCGACCACTACGCCCTGGACGCGCAGGAGATCGTCGAAGTGCTGCCGCTGACCACGCTCAAGCACCTGCCCGAGGCACCGGCCTGGGTCAGCGGGCTGCTGGCGCGGGGCGGCCAGGTGGTGCCGGTCATTGACATCAATGCGCTGGCCATCGGCATGCCGGTCGCCAGCCGGACCAGCACACGCACCGTATTAGTGCATTACCGCCGGCACGCGGAGGCGCCCGCGCGCCTGCTCGGGTTACGGCTGGAGTACGCCACCGAGACGCTGCGCTGCGAGCCCGCCGAATTTATCGACAGCGGCGTGGACGCCGCCCCGGCCCGCTACCTGGGGCCCGTGCGCAGCGGTAGCCAAGGGCTGGTGCAGTGGATCAAGGTCGATGCCCTGCTGCCTGACGACGTGCACGCAAGGCTATTCCCCGATCTGCCGGCGGCTGACGCCCGCGCGCCAGGGCCATGACCACCGCCTCTCATATCGAAGCGCTGCTCAAGGAGCGCATTGGCCTGGACGCCGCCACCGTCGGCCCCGGCATGATCGAGCGCGCGTTGCGCGAGCGCCTGGCAGCGGCCGCGGTGTCCGACCACCACGCGTACTGGAACCTGCTGCACTCGCACCCGGACGAACTGCAGTCGCTGATCGAAGCCGTGGTGGTCCCCGAGACCTGGTTCTTCCGCCATCGCGAGGCGCTGCTGGCGCTCGGCCGCTTCGCCGCCATGCGGGTCTTCGGCAGTGATCGCGCGCCGGACGGCGCCGCGCCCTTGCGCATCCTCAGTGTGCCCTGCTCGACTGGCGAAGAGCCTTACTCGATCGTCATGGCGCTGCTGGACGCCGGCGTGCCGGAGCAACGCTTCCAGGTCGATGCCGTGGACGTGAGCGCCCGCTCGCTGGAGCGCGCGCGCATCGGGCAATACGGCAACAACGCCTTCCGGGGCGCCCCGCTGGACTTCCGCGACCGGCATTTCACCCCCTGCGCGGGCGGCTACGCGCTCAAGGCCAACGTGCGCGCCAAAGTGCGGCTGCTGCGCGGCAACCTGCTCGACCCGGGGCTGATGGCCAATGAACCGCCCTACCACTTTGTGTTCTGCCGCAACCTCCTGATCTATTTCGATCCGCCGACCCAGCGCCGTTCGCTCAAGATGCTGGAACGGCTTAGCCGGCAGGATGCCACGCTCTTTGTCGGCCCGGCCGAGGCCAGCCTGCTCACGCGGCACGGCTTTGTCTCGGCGGGCGTGCCGCTCGCCTTTGCCTTCACCCGGCGCGGCGCGCACCAGGCGGGCAGCGCCACGCCGGCAATGCCGCGCTACCCTGCGCACCCGAGTGCGCCGGTGGCAGCCGCCCCACGACAGTGGCCGCAGCCGCCACTGCACCCGAGGCCGCCGGCCGCGCGCGGCCAGGCGGGTTCCACCGGCGTGCTAGCGCCCCCGGCACCGGCGCCTGGCGCCCCCGCCACCGGCAACGCGGCCGAACGGGCCAAGGCCGGCGCCGAGGCGCTGGCCCGAATCTCCCGGCTCGCCGATCGCGGCGAACTGGCCGCCGCGGTGACCGCCTGCGTGGCGCACCTGGACGCGCAAGGTCCGTCGGCTGCCGGCTACTGCCTGCTGGGCGTGCTCCACGACGCCACCGGCCGTCACGCCGACGCGCGCGAGTCCTATCGCCGCGCGCTTTACCTCGACCCGGCCCACCAGGAGGCGCTCTACCATATGGCCGCCATCCTGGAAGCGGAAGGTGACAGCGTGGCCTCGGCCCGCCTGAGAAACCGCGCACAGCGCAAGACCCCGACCCGTCATGGCTGAGCCCGCATCGCACCCCCTGGCCGCACATGGCCAGCCGCCCGGCATGGGCACTGTTACGGTCGCCGTCGACGATTGCTGGCGCCGCATCGGCGTGCTGGGCGATGGCAGCTGTCCGCTGCTGGCCGAGCACATCCATTGCCGCAACTGCCCAACCTATTCGCGCGCGGCGCTCACGCTGCTCGACAACCTGCCCACCGGTGAAGTCAGCCTGCCGGACGGCCACGCCGTTCATGCCAATGCCACCGCGCGCGGGCCCGCCATGTCATGCCTGGTGTTTCGCATCGGCGACGAATGGCTGGCGCTGCCCGCGGGCGCGCTGGCGCTGGTCACCGCGCCCTGCCCCGTGCACTCGCTGCCGCACCGCCGCCACGCCGCGGTACTGGGCCTGGCCAGCGTGCGCGGCAATCTGCTGGTATGCATCTCGCTGGCACGGTTGCTCGGGCAGGACCCTGCCGCCGGCGCCGCCGCCAACGCCGCCGCCAACGCCAAAGGCAGCGCCGGGCACGGCGCCCGGCTGCTGGTGCTGGGCCAGGGCCGCACCGCCATCGCGCTGCCTGTGGATGAAGTCACCGGCATCGAACGGATCGCCGAAGCCGACCTGCAGCCATTGCCGACCACCTTGTCACGCGCCTCGGCGCATTACACCCGGGCGCTGCTGACGAGCGGCCAACGCACGGTGGGCTTGCTCGACCCGGCCCTGCTGCAACAAGCCTTGAAGCGGAGCCTGGCATGAACCCCGACCAGTTGCGCGACGCCTCGCTGCTCGAGCTGTTCGCGCTGGAAGCGCAGTCGCAGGCCGAAGTCCTTAACGCCGGCCTGCTCGCGCTGGAGCGCGACCCCACCGCGGCCGAGCAGCTCGAGGCGTGCATGCGCGCCGCGCATTCGCTCAAGGGTGCCGCGCGCATCGTCGGCCTGGATGGCGGCGTGCGCGTGGCACACGTGATGGAAGACTGCCTGGTGGCCGCCCAGCACGGCGAGCTGCTGCTGCGGCCCGTGCATATCGACACCCTGCTGCATGGCACCGACCTCCTGCTGCGGCTGGGCTGCCCGCCCGGCGGTGATCTGGACTGGGCCGACCGGGACGGCAAGGCCGAGGTCGATGCGCTGGTGCTGCGCATGGCCGCGCTGCTGGCCGGCGAGGAGGTGGACGCCGACGCCTGGGCCACGGGCCATGCCCCTGCGGCGGCAACGCCCGGGAGCGCATCCGCGAGCGCGCCGGAAGCCACGGTGGCAGAGACCATCCACCCGGCGCCACCCGATGGCACGGCGGCCGACACGGTCCCCGGCACGACCACGGCATCTGCCACGCCAGCTTCGCCAGCCACGTCCGCGCCCGGCGAAGCCCCCCGCGAGCCGCAGGCCCAGGAGCGCATGCTGCGCGTCAGCGCCGATACGCTGGACCAGTTGCTGGCGCTGTCGGGCGCGGCGATGGTGGAGACGCACTGGCTCAAGCCTTTCGGCAACGCCCTGCAGCAAACCCGGCGCATACAGATGCGCGCGCTGCAGGCGCTCGACGCCCTGCAGGTAACGCTCGCGGCCGGCGCGGCCAACGCGGCCGATTCCGCCGCCCACGCCGCGCTGGCAGAAGCACAGCGCCTGCTGGGCGAGAGCCACCAGCAACTGTCGCAACGGGTCACGGAGCTGGAGCAGTACGACCACCGCACCGGCCAGCTTTCGCACCAGCTCTACGACCGGGCGCTGGCCAGCCGCATGCGGCCCCTCGCCGACGGGCTCACCGGCTACTCGCGCATGGTGCGCGACCTGGGGCGCTCGCTGGGCAAGGCAGTGCACCTTGAACTGGTCGGCGAGAGCACCAAGGTCGACCGCGACATCCTGGAGCAGCTCGAAGCGCCGCTGGCGCACCTGCTGCGCAACGCGGTGGACCACGGCATCGAGCTGCCCGAGGCGCGCCGCGCCGCCGGCAAGCCGGCCGAAGGCAGCATCACGCTGAACGCGCGCCACAACGCCGGCCGCCTGATGATCGTGATTGCCGACGACGGTGCGGGCGTGGACCTCGACGCCCTACGCGCCGCCATCGTGCGGCGCAAGCTGGTGCCCGAGGAAACCGTGGCCAGGCTGTCGCAGGCCGAGCTGCTCGACTTCCTGCTGTTGCCCGGCTTCAGCATGCGCGACACCGTCAGCGAGGTGTCCGGGCGCGGCGTCGGGCTCGACGCCGTGCAGGACATGATCCGCCAGGTGCGCGGCAGCATTCGCCTGACGCAGGAAAGCGGGCGCGGCATGCAGTTCCACCTGGAGTTGCCGCTCACCTTGTCGGTGGTGCGCGCCTTGCTGGTGGAGGTGTCCGGCGAGGCCTATGCCTTCCCTCTGGCCTATGTCATGCAGGCCATCAACCTGGATCGCGGCAGCATCGAGCAGCTGGAAAACCGCCAGCACTTCCGCTTTGGCGGGCGCCAGGTCGGGCTGGTGAGCGCGGCGCAGGTCCTGCAGCAGGCGGAGACCCGGCGCGACGAGGACACCGTGCCGGTGGTGGTGCTGGGCGATCACGAACGTACCTACGGCGTGGCGGTGGACCGGCTGCTGGGCGAGCGCATCCTGGTGGTGCAGCCCCTGGTGGCCAGCCTGGGCAAGATCAAGGACATCGCCGCCGGCAGCCTCACCGAGGATGGCACGCCGGTGCTCATCTTCGACGTGGAGGATATGGTCCGCTCGGTGGAGAAGCTGCTCTCGGAGGGCAAGATCGACCGCATCCGGCGCGCAGCGGAGGCGGCCCCGGTGCGGCGCAAGCGCGTGCTGGTGGTGGACGATTCGCTTACGGTGCGCGAGCTGGAGCGCAAGCTCCTGTCCAACCGCGGCTATGACGTGACGGTAGCGGTGGACGGCATGGATGCCTGGAACGTGCTGCGCGCGGAATCCTTCGACCTGGTCATCACCGACATCGACATGCCGCGCATGGACGGCATCGAGCTGGTCAGCCGCATCAAGCGCGAGTCCCGCCTGATGCACCTGCCTGTGATGGTGGTCTCCTACAAGGACCGGGAGCAGGATCGCCAGCGCGGCCTGCAGGCCGGCGCGGACTATTATCTGGCCAAGGGCAGCTTCCAGGACGCCGCGTTGCTCGATGCGGTGCAAGACCTGATTGGAGAAGCACGCGCATGAAGATCGGCATCGTCAACGACTCCCACCTGGCGGTGGTCGCCCTGCGGCGCGTCATCGCCCTCGATCCCGCGCTGGAGGTCACATGGGTGGCCGAGGATGGCGAGAGCGCCGTGCGCCTGGCCGCCGCGCGCACGCCCGACCTGATCCTGATGGACCTGATGATGCCGGTGATGGATGGCGTCGAGGCAACCCGCCGCATCATGGCCGCCACGCCATGCGCCATTGTGGTGGTGACCATGGACCTTGGCCGCAACGCCACCCAGGTCTTCGATGCCATGGGACAAGGCGCCATCGACGCGGTGGATACGCCCACGTTGACCCAGCCGGATTCGCAACTGGCAAGCGGCCCCCTGCTGCGCAAGATCCGCAATATCGGCCGCTTGCTGGAGGGCCGCGCCGGACCCGCGCGCGCAGCCTCGGCACCAAGGCGCAAGACCGGCACCGAGCGACTTGTCGCGCTGGGCGCGTCGGCCGGCGGCCCGGCCGCGCTGGCTACCGTGCTGGGCGGCCTGCCGGCCGGCTTCACCGCCGCCGTGGTCGCGGTCCAGCACGTGGACGAGGCTTTCGCGGCTGGCATGGCCGACTGGCTGGACGCGCAGTGCGCGTTGCCGGTGCGCCTGGCCCGCGAGGGCGAGGGGCCGCAGCCGGGCACCGTGCTGCTGGCTGGCAGCAACGACCACCTGCGCCTGGTCAGCGCCTCGCGCATGGTCTATACCGAAGAGCCGAGCGACTACCTGTACCGGCCCTCGATCGATGTGTTTTTCGAGACCGTGGCGCAGCACTGGCGCGGTGACGCGGTGGGCGTGCTGCTCACCGGCATGGGCCGGGACGGCGCGCTGGGCCTCAAGGCCATGCGCGAGCGCGGCTACCTGACCATTGCCCAGGACCAGGCCAGCAGTGCCGTCTATGGGATGCCCAAGGCCGCCGCCGCCATCGGGGCCGCCAGCGAAATCCTGCCTTTGCAGCAGATCGCCGCCCGCATCGTACGGGCATGCAATGCCATCAACAACCAGGGGTAGCACCGAGGCGCTAACAACATGAGCAACGATGCGAACCTGGCCCCGCGCGCCCGCGCCGCCATGCCAGGATCATGCTGTTAGCGTCTCCAGGTCGGAGAGCACGAGGAAGACAATGTCTAAAGATACAACCCCTAGAGCGCCCCTGCGCCCGGATGAATACCTGGCCATGGTGCTGCTGGTGGACGACCAGGCCATGGTAGGCGAAGCGGTACGGCGCGAGCTGGAGCCCGAGCACGATATCGATTTTCACTATTGCGCCAAGCCTGATGAGGCCGTCGCCGTGGCCGAGCGCACCCGTCCCACGGTGATCCTGCAGGATCTGGTGATGCCTGGCATCGACGGCCTGACGCTGGTGCGCCGCTACCGCGCCAACCCGGCAACGCGCGATATCCCCATCATCGTGCTCTCCACCAAGGAAGACCCGCTCATGAAGAGCGCGGCCTTCGCCGCCGGCGCGAACGACTATCTGGTCAAGCTGCCCGATACCATCGAGCTGGTCGCGCGCATCCGCTATCACTCGCGCTCGTACCTCAACCTGCAGCAGCGCGACGAGGCCTACCGCGCGCTGCGCCAGAGCCAGCAGCAGTTGCTCGAGACCAACCTGGAGCTGCAGCGGCTGACCAACTCGGACGGGCTGACGGGGCTGTCGAACCGGCGTTATTTCGACGAGTACCTCGGGGCCGAATGGAAACGCGCCAATCGCGAGCAAAGCCAGCTGGCGCTGCTGATGATCGACGTGGATTCGTTCAAGGCTTACAACGACACCTACGGCCATGTGGCCGGGGACGAGGTGCTGCGCCGCGTGGCCGCCGTGATCCGCGAGAACTGCGCGCGCCCGGCGGACCTTCCGGCGCGCTTTGGCGGCGAGGAGTTCGCCATGATCCTGCCGTCCACCACGCCCGGCGGGGCGCGGCTGCTGGCCGAGAAGGTCAGGCGCGCGATCGAGTCCCTGCAGGTGCCGCATAGTGGGTCGCTGGTGGGGCAGCATGTGACTGTCAGCATTGGGGGCACGGCGATCGTGCCTGGTGCGGATTTGCCTTTTAGCCGGATTGTGGAGATTGCTGATGCTGGGCTTTATCAGGCTAAGCGGAATGGGAGGAATCAGGTTGTTATGACTTCTTGAGGGGGTGGGATTGGGGGTGGGGTTGCAACTGCAACTGCAACTGATTAACTTCAACGTCAAAGGCAACTTCAACCGCAGTTTCACCACCCCTGCGGGGCGGCGACCTACTTTCTTGTCTTGCCAAGAAAGTAGGCAAAGAAGGCGCGCCGGA
>NZ_JBXASU010000111.1:0-21059 GCF_058809705.1 Cupriavidus sp. MPR-AND1C
CTCCTGCGCAACGCCTGCCGCCGCGCCAGTCAGCGCGCGGCGCGTGGAGCATGCCGCGCGCGCCACCATGGCGCTGTTTTTTGTCAACGGCGCCACCTTTGCCACCTGGGGCGTGCACATCCCGACTATCAAGGCGCGCTTCGGCTTGTCGGATGCGGTGCTGTCGCTGGCCATGCTGGCCGTGGCCGGGGGCGCCATCGCGGCGATGGGGCCGGTGGGACGCTGGGTGGGGCGCGTGGGCAGCGCGGCCGCTTGTCGGCGCAGCGGCCTGGTCTACGCCCTGGCTACCGTGGCCATCCTGGCCATGCCGGAGTTTGCCTTGCTGATCCTGGCGCTGATCGCCTTCGGCACGGCCAACGCGGCCTTCGACGTGGGCATGAACGCGCAGGCCGCCACGGTGGAGGCCAGCCGCACGCGGCCTATCATGTCCGCGCTGCACGGCATGTTCAGCCTGGGCGGCATGGCGGGTGCGGCGGTTGGCGGCGTGCTGCTGGGCCTGGGCGTGCCGCCGCTGGCGCACGCCCTCGGCATGGCGGTGCTGACCGCGGCGGTCACGGCGGGCGTGGCGCCCTGGCTGCTGGACGACCATCCCGTGCTGCCACCTTCCGCGCATCACCGCGCGCATGCGGTGCGCGCGCTCTGGCTGCTAGGCCTGATGGCGTTCCTCGGCCTGGTTGGCGAGGGTGCGATGTATGACTGGTCCAGCGTCTACATGCGCGAGGTGGCGCTGGCGCCGCACGCCTGGATCAGCGCCGGCTATGCCGCGTTCTCCGGTGGCATGGCCTGCGGCCGTTTTAGCGGCGACCGCCTGCGCGCGCGCTGGTCGGACGCGCGCACGCTCGGCGCCAGCGCCTGGGTGGCGTTCGCGGGAATCCTGCTGGCGCTGTTGTGGCCCGCGCCGGCGGCGAGCCTGGTCGGTTTCGCGCTGATGGGCCTGGGCGCGGCGAACATGGTGCCGATCTTCTTCGTGGCGGCTTCGCGCCTGCCCGGTGTGACGCCGGCCGAAGCCATCTCGCGCGTGGCGCGCTTTGCCTATATCGGCTTGCTGATGGGACCGGTGATGATTGGCGGCGTGGCCCATGTCACCAGCCTGCGATACGGCCTGGGGGTGGTTGCCCTCACCATGGGCTGGATCGCGGTGGCGGGCGCGCGCCTGGCGCGCCCTTACCTCCTGGCCCGCAAGGCATGATGCCCGGGCAGGCTCAGACAGGCTCAGGCAGCCTCGCTCCATGCCGGGGCATGGTGCGTGCCAGCCCCTTCGAACACGAAGGTATCCATCGCCAGCACGCCATAAGTGACCTCATCGGCCACGCGTGCCACGCCGGCCGGCGCCTGCCCGGCGGGCACGCCTTCGTGCGGGCCCAGCGCCGCGCCCAGCGCCACGAAGAACGGCAGCAAATGCTCGTCGGCGGGATGGGCGCGGCGCGCATACGGCGCCTGCGCGCGATAGTCCGCGATGCGCGTGGTGTCGCCGGTGGCGAGCGCATCGTCCAGCGCCTGGATCATCCAGCCGCGGAATGCCTCCACATAGGGCTCGACGGGCGAGCCGTGCTGCTCGCGCCGGCCTCCGGCACCGAAGACTTCCTGCAGGTTGTGGGTAAAGCTGCCCGAGCCCAGCACCAGCACGCCCTCGTCGCGCAGCGGTGCCAGCGCCCGGCCGATCTCGATCTGGGCTGCGGGGGGGAGATAGGGGTTCAAGGCCAGCTGCACCACCGGGACGTCCGCATCCGGGAAGAAATGCCGCATCGGCATCCAGGCGCCGTGGTCCAGCGGGCGCTCATCGTCCTGCAGCACTACCGCGGCGCCGGGGACTTGCGCGGCCTCGACCAGCGCCTTGACGCGAGCGGCCAGCGCCGGCGAGCCCGGGGCGTCGTAGCGCAGTTCGTACAGCGCGCGCGGAAAGCCGCCGAAGTCGTGCCAAGCCTCCTGCCGCTCGCGGGTGCCGACCACCAGGGTGCTGTAGATCCAGTGCGCCGAGACGACCAGTACGGCGCGCGGCTTGCGCGCCCTCAGCACTTGGCCAAGGGCGTCGAAGGCGGCGCCGCTCGAGCCCGGCTCAAGGGCAAGCATGGGCGAACCGTGGGAGATGTAGATGGCGGGAAGCATGATGGCGGCCTTCAAGTCCTTTTGATAGCGGTGTTCAGTTTGACAAAACTGCCCAGCCCCAGCGCCACCTATTTGCGGACACCTCCATCAAAAAACTTGAATTCACGCGGCGCCACCGCACTTCCCACCACCATATGCGCGCCCAGCCCACCCTGCGAGCGTGGGGTGCACCACACAACGCTTTAAAGATTCGGACACGCAGCGGGCAATCGGCTTATGATTCCAGCACGGGGTCCGGCCCAGCTTCGCGCGGCGCAATGCGTCGTCCGCGCGGACCCTGGCAAACCCCGCATGACTGGATACGACGCGCCCCGAAAGCGTGTCAGGTTGGAGAACACCGTGGTCAAGCGCACAGCCCACAGGCCCTTGCTGCCCCATGCAAACTGGTGGCAGCCAGGCGTGTATGCAAGCGGACCGGCTGTGCTCCTATGGATTGCCGCCCGCCTTCCTGCCCCCTTGCTGGTCGATGTATTCAATGCGCCTGGCGCCCCGGCGCTGCTCAACCACGTGGGCGATTCCGTCTTCGTGGCCGGGTGGGTCGGCAGCGCCCTGTGGCTGTGGCTCACGCGCCAGCGGCCGGATACACCGGAGCCGCAACAAGAAGCCGGCCCGGGCGAGGCGCCCGACGCCCGCGGCGCGCGCCAGCATCACGCCAGCCAGCCCTGAATCCCGGCCGTCGCGCGCCCTGGACGGCGGGCACGGACATGCGTGCTTCACGTGGAACATTCCACCGGGCGCTGGCCGCACAGCCGGCCATGCGGATCTGACTCCACACGCTGCCATCCTGCTGGGTAATTAAAGAATCGCTTACTATTCTGCCTTTCGGAGCGCATGCCCGTTTTCGGGGCAGGCCTCCCGTCGATTTCTCACCGCATCAAACGCCACATGCAAGCCAACGCTGCAATACCTCAAGTCCACGAAATATCCAAAGCCCAACGACGAAAGGCCATCCTCGCCGCCACCATCGGCAACGGCCTGGAGTGGTTCGACTTCACTGTCTACAGCTTCTTTGCGCTGATCATTGCCAAGCTGTTCTTCCCCACCGGCAATGACCTCACGTCTTTCCTGCTGACCGTCGCCACCTTCGGCGTGGGCTTTTTCATGCGCCCGGTCGGCGCCATCGTGCTCGGCGTCTACGCCGACCGCGTCGGCCGCAAGGCAGCGCTGACCCTGACCATCCTGATGATGGCACTCGGCACCGCCATCATCGGCCTGGCGCCCACCTATTCGTCGATCGGCCTGTGGGCACCGGCGCTGATCGTGCTGGCCCGGCTGATCCAGGGCTTCTCGGCCGGCGGCGAGGTTGGCGGCGCCACCGCCTTCCTGATCGAGCACGCTCCCGACGAGGAGCGCGGCGCCTATGCGAGCTGGCAGCAGGCCAGCCAGGGCATTTCCTTCATGCTGGGCGCTGCCATGGGCGCACTGGTGATCAACGGCCTGGAGCCGGAGCAGATCGATGCCTGGGGCTGGCGTATCCCGTTCCTGTTCGGCCTGCTGATCGGCCCGGTCGGGATGTATATCCGCTCGCACCTGGAAGAGCCGCCCGCCTTTGAGGCCCGCCGTGCCGAACGCGCTGCCAGCAAGGTCAAGTTCTCGCCGCTCACGCAGGTACTGCGCGACCATCCGCGCGAAGTGCTGGCCGGCCTGGGCGTGACCATCCTGTGGACGGTCTGCACCTATGTGCTGGTGTTCTACATGCCGTCGTACGCCAAGCAACAGCTCGGCCTGCCGCTGGGCGCCACCTTCCAGTCGACCGCACTGTGCGGGGCCATCATCCTGGTGCTGTGCCCGCTGATGGGCATGCTGTCCGACCGCGTGGGCCGCAAGCGCATGCTGGGCACCGTGGCGCTGATCATCGGCGTGCTGGCCTATCCGCTGTTCCACTGGCTCAACGTCTCGCCAACCACCCAGACCCTGCTGATGGTCCAGGTGATCCTGGGCATCCTGCTGGCGGCCTTCACCGGCCCGGCGCCGGCCGTGCTGGCCGAGCAGTTCCCCACCGAGGTCCGCTCCACCGGCCTGTCGCTGGCCTACAACTTCGCCGTGACCATCTTCGGCGGCTTTGCCCCGCTGATCGTGACCTGGCTGATCGCATCGAGCGGCAGCAAGCTGGCGCCGGCCTATTACGTGATTGCCGCGGCCGCGATCAGCTTTGTCGCACTGCTGTTCATGCACGACCGTACCGGCAAGCCCTTGCAGTAATTCCGCCCTACGTCGCTTTGGAATGGAAAAGGCCAACCGCAAGGTTGGCCTTTTTCTTTGCTCAGTCCGGCGGCGCCTGCGGCGCGCCCAGCACCCGCAGCAGCCGCCAGGCCATCAAGCCCAGCACGCCGACCGCCAGCAGCAGCGCACCCCACAGGATCAAGCGCCGGTTGCGCTGAGTATCCGAAGGCACGGACGCCGGCGGCGATGCCGTCATGCCTGCAATCCGGGCGTCGGCGATCGCCGGTGCCGGCCCGGCCAGCAACTCGGCCCGCGCGACCGCCCCGGGTTCTTGCACCGCGCCCGCCGGCTCCCCCACCGCCAGCGAGAAGGGCCGCGCGCGACAAAGGTCACCACGGCGGGGCGCCAGCCAAGCGCCAGCACCGGCATGCCAGCGCCAAGCCCACCAGCGCGGGCATCCACGCTCAGGCGCCACAGGCGATCCGTGTTGCGTCCGATCGCCAGCTGCGCGCTTTCCTGCTCGGTGCCCGCCGTGCCGGAAAGACGGTAGAGCTGTGCGCTGCTGACCATGCGCCAGGCTGCCTGCGCATCGGGCCGCGACCACAGCGTGGCTTGCACCACCGTGTTGGCCTGCGGCAGCCGAATGCGCACGCGCTCGGCCGGAAAGCGTCCGCCGCTGTCGAACAGGTAATCGCCCCCAGGCTGGGCCTGCGAGGCGACGATGCCGTCGCGCCATTGCAGCGCCAGCGGTGAGGGCAGGCTGGCCGCCACGGTCTCCACCTGCACGCGCGCCGGCACGGGCGGCGCGCCCTGCCACTGCAGCCGCAGGTAGCGCACCCGCAGGCGCCCCAGCGCAATGCGGTCCTGGCTCAGCGTGCTGCCCTCGCGGCTCAGCCGCAGCAGTTGCGCGCCGCCCGCGGCTTGCCAGTGCTGCAGGTCGTCGCTGCTGGCAACGTCCACCCTGCCCTGGTAATCGCCATCCGGCAGGCCGATCACCACCGCGCCGGCGTCGTCGCGCAACTGGCTCAGGTCCAGCAGCCATGCCCCGGCAGTGCCGGCTGCGGGCGGGGCGGTGGCGGCGCGCAGCGCGCCGTCGGCCCCGATCACCACGCCCATGGGCGCGGACTGCCGCGACTGCGCGGCCGGCAGCGCGAACCACGGCACATCGCGCAGCGTGCGTACCTCGGCCGCCGGCTCGGGCGGCAGATCCAGCGCGTAGGGCAGCAATTCGCCCGTGCCGTTGCGCACGCGCAGGTCAGCCAGCCCGGGGCGCGTGCTATGGGCGTAGACATCTGCATCCAGGGTCACCGCGTAGTACGCCGCGTCGCGGTCGGTCGCCAGCGCGAACCGCTCAGCCCGCGCGGGCAGAGGCAGCAGCAGCGATGACAGCAGCGATGGCAACAGCGCGGCCATCAGCATCGGCAGCGCCCGCCCGGCCGCGGTTCGGAAAGCCGCCATCACGTCGCCTCCTCTGGCTTCGGCGGCAGGGGCGAGAAGTAGCCGATCAACAGCAGCAGCACGCCCACACCAATAAACGAAATGATCCGCTCGATGCCCTTGACGAAGGACAGGTCGAACAGGAACAGCTTGACCACCGTCACCCCTAGCAGCGCGCCCCCGACAAACCACAGCGCGCGCGAGCCGCGGCGGGTGGCTGCCACCATGGCGATCAGCGCCAGCACGGTCCAGAACATCGACAGCGACGCCTGTACCAGCGTTGAGCCGGCCAGGCCCTCCAGCGTGTAGGGCACGCCGGCCCAGTGGTGCAGGGTACGCAGGAGCACGGCGTTTAGCCATAGCAACACCGTGGCGATCGCGGCGTACCCGAGCACGCGCGGCCGCGTGGCCTGGCCCGCGGCGGCAAGCCGGTGCTGCCACAGCGCCACCGCCAGCATGGCAAGCAGCTGGGCAACATCGAGCGGGTTGAGCAGCGGCAGGTAGGAAAGCGGTGCGGCGTCGCCGTCGCTGGACACACTGGCAAGGCTCCACAGCCACAGCAGCGCCACCAGCGGCAGCGCGCCATATAGCAGGTAAGCGCGCTGGAAACGCCCCACCGGCCAACGCAGGCGCCAGCCCCAGGCCGAGAGCAGCGCCAGCAGCCCGCCATAGCCATAGGCCCAGGCGCTCCAGCTCCAGGCGCCCTCCGGCACATAGGCGCGCAGCCGCCAGTAAGCCTCGGTGGACAGCAGCACGCACACGGTCCAGAACAACAGGGCATGCATGGGCGCCAGCAAGGCATCGCGTTCATCGTCCTGCTGCCGCCACAGCAGCAGCCAGGCCCCGCCAAACACGACCAGCCAGGCGAGCGCGCCAAAGCCGAGCAAGGGCGACGCCGACGGCACGATGCAGCTAAGCACGGCCAGGACCGCCAGCAGCGGCGCCATGCCCCGCGCCGGCACGCCGGCCAGCGGCCACGCCAGGACGCGCCGCGCCAAGTGCGCCAGCCACGCGCTCAGCACCATGAACATCGCCAGCATGTCGAGCAGCGCGCGCACCTGCCAGCCCCGCACGCCGTGCCAGTGCTGGATCTCGATCACGCCACCGCCCAGCCACCACAGAAGCCCCCACAACGCCGCCCCCAGGCCGAGCGGCGCGCATGGCGCGGACCAGGCACGCGCCTCGGGCCGCCCGTGCAGGCGCCAGCCGCTGAAGACACCGGCCACCGCGAGCAGCAGCGTGCCCACGTAGCGGCTGTTCAGCACCGGCCACGCCAGTTGCGTGGCATCGAACAAGCTGCCCGCGGCAAACGCCGCGCCGGCCGCCAGCTGCAGCAGCAGCCCGCTGGCCAGCGCAAGGCGCCGCTGC
Source organism: Cupriavidus sp. MPR-AND1C (assembly GCF_058809705.1). Classification (NCBI taxonomy): domain Bacteria; kingdom Pseudomonadati; phylum Pseudomonadota; class Betaproteobacteria; order Burkholderiales; family Burkholderiaceae; genus Cupriavidus; species Cupriavidus sp. MPR-AND1C. The sequence goes on from NZ_JBXASU010000111.1 coordinate 7,075, forward strand.
TGGCGCACCCCCACCCACACCACGGCGGCGCCTTCCACGGCCCATACGGCGCTTGTGGTGCGCCCGTCGAACGCCAGCGGCACCGCCAGCGACGCAAAGATGACGCCCAGCGCCAGCACGGCTTCAAACAGCAGCCCCAGGCGATCGCGGCGCCCTGCCAGCCAGGCCGCCAGGCAGAGATAGAACGCGGCGAGCGCCACCGCGCTCCATGCCATGGCAAAAGGAATATTGCGCACCAGCGCGGCCTGCAGCCCCATGGCCAGCAGCGGCGTGCCGAACACCAGCGTGCCGTCCACGTAGTCCTTCAGGCTGACCTGCCGGCGCAGCGCATAGCGCAGCGCGATGCCCGTATACATCAGGAAAAACAGGATCAGGAACGGCTCCGTGGTGGCGAGCAGCTCGGGCCGGTAGTTCAGCGCGCCCCAGGCCGTGCCGATGCCGAAGGTAAACGCAAAGCCGAGCAGGTTGAGCTGGCGCCAGGCCCGGAACCAGGCAATGGCAAAGATGCCGGCATTGAGCAGCGCGTAGTAGCTGAACAGCATCACATGGCTGCCGCCGCCCGTTGCGATCAGCACCGGGGCAAGGAAGCCGCCGGCGCTGCCGGTGAAGGCCAGCGCCGGGGCGTTCTGCAGCACCGCGAGGCCGCCGGCGAGCGCGCAGATGACCACCATCAGCGGGAACGCGGCCGCGGCCGGCAGCAGGCCATAGAGCTTGGTGGCGGCGAAGACGGTGAGATACAGCACGCCCACGCCACCGCCCTGCAACACCAGCGCATAGGCGGCGCGCCGCTCGCGCAGGCGCCAGCCCGCCAGCAGCAGCAGCACCGCGCCGGCCGCGACGCCCGCCAGCCGGAGCTCGACCGGCAGCATGGCATTGTCGGCGGCGTACTTGAGCAGGAACGCCACGCCGAAGAACAGGATCAGGATGCCCACCCGCACCACGCTGTTGCCGCCAAGCAGCCAGCCGCGCGCGGCGGATATCGCGCGCTCGACGAAATCGGGTTCGCCCGGCCCGAGCGTGGACGAAAGCGGTGGTTCAATGTGGCGCGCGCTTGCAGGTGCGGGAGCCGATGCCGGAGCTGGCGTGGAGATCGGCGCGGGTGCCGCCGCGATCGGGATCGCCGCCGGAGGGAGCGGCGCTGGCACGGCGACGCTGGCGGCCGGCTCGAAGGACGGGAATTCGCTGGCTACAACCGTACCCGGCGCTGCGCCAAGGGCCGATGGAGCCGATGGGGTGCCCGCGCTCTCGCCGCGCAGGCTCGCCAGCTCGCGCTTGAGCGTGGACAGCTCCTGCTCGAGCCGCAGCACGCGGGCTTCGAGCGGAGCCGCCGCCACGCCCTGCGCTTCGCCCTCACCAGGAGGCCGGGTGGGCCGGTCGCTGACCATCCAGCCGAAACCGAAGCCCAGGACTGCGCCCGTCAGCGCACCGCCAAACCCGGCCGCCACCATGCCGAGCACCAAGCCAATCACCCCGAATATCCAGCGCATCAGATGAGGTTTCGCCTAAGAAGGTTGGGGAAGGCGGCGGCCGTTGGTGCGGATACAGCGTTTGCCGGCACCCGTAGCCGCCTGCATCATGCGTGCCCAGTGTAACGCCAGGCCGACATTTCCAGGCGATTCCAGGCGATACGCACCGGCTGGGCGCTTGACCGGGGGGTTATTCTTCTTCGCCCTCTTTATGGATATTGATCACATGCCGCGCCTCGAACCAGAGCGGCATGCCGGGCGCCATTTCCTCCGTGCAATAGGGCTGGTTGTCCAGCTCGCCACTGTAGAGATCGCCCTCGCGGCCGGTCACGATCACCCACATGCGTTCCACGTGCTGCTCCTCGCGGTCCTGCTCGTCGGCGGTGACGATGCGAAAGATCAGCTTCACCAGCTGGCCGGCCTGCAGTGCCTGGCGCTCCGCCAGTGCCGGCACCCAGAACGTTTCTGGATGCGCCTCGCCGATGACCTCGCCGTCGTCGAGCTGCCAGCCGTCTTCTTCGATGGTCGCCAGTCGTTTTTCCATGTCAGTCCTCTTGATGAATTCGTCCTTTACTGGCGGCATCGTAGCAAATGCGCCCCGAGGCCGCGCGGGCGGGACATGCCGCGCGAGTCGCTTTAAGATGGCAGGTCGAAGGAGAACGCACCCATGGCAGCAGATAGCGACGTGACAAAAAAGGTGGCGACGAAGGTGCCGAAGAAGGTGCCAAAGAAAGCGGCGCTACCAGCGACAAACATCGTGGCGGACACGGAGCGCCAGCGCTGCGGCTGGTGCGGCACGCTGGAAGACTACTGCCACTATCACGACAACGAATGGGGCTTTCCCGTTGACGACGACCGGCGCCTGTTCGAGAAGCTATGCCTGGAAGGTTTCCAGGCCGGCCTGAGCTGGCTCACCATCCTGCGCAAGCGCGAGGCGTTTCGCCGCGCCTTCGCCAACTTCGAGATTGAAAAGGTGGCCCGCTTCGGCGAACGCGATATCCAGCGGCTGCTGGGCGACGCCGGCATCGTGCGGCACCGCGGCAAGATCGAGGCGGCGATCAACAACGCGCAGCGCGCCCTGGAACTGCTGGAGACGGAGCCGTCGCTGGCCGCGTACTTCTGGCGCTTCGAGCCCGATCCGGCCAGCCGCCCCAAGCGGCTGACGCCGGAAGTGCTGCGCACCATGGCCATCTCGCCGGAATCCACCGCGCTGTCCAAGGACCTGAAGAAACGCGGCTGGCGCTTTGTCGGCCCCACCACGATGTACGCGCTGATGCAGGCCATGGGCCTGGTCAACGATCACCGGGAAGGCTGCGAGACGCGAGAGGAGGCCTTGCTCGCAAGGCAAGCGTTCAAGGTGCCGCGAAGGTGAGGTAAACGTCGGGCAGGCGACGGCAGCACGTATACCCGCTGGCGAGGATGTCCACGCAGGTATACGGGTCAAGCGCTGCGACAAATGCGGGCAACGTATACGTCCGACGCAACGGTTGCTGTATGTCTTTCTTTATTGTTTACGTATACCAATATAGTAGTAGTAGGTAAACGGCCCGTTTTCCCGTGGATAAGCCGGTTTTTCCCTTTCCGCTCAATGACTTGCGAACAGGATAAGCTCTAGGGAATACCCTGATCTCGCGGGATATCTACTGGACGTATACGTGGCGAGGAAAAACCGCCTCGAAGTTGTTCGTATACGCTCCACAACCCACCCCCAACCGGGGCACAGCTTTCCTGCCTGCTTGTCCCCAGGTTTTTGCCTGGTTATCCACAGCCGGGACGGGGCAGTCGCCTCTCGCTTTCATCGATCGCATGTCGTGTCCTGCCCAACCACGGGCAGCATGCGTGTCTGTCGTTCTCCAACAGGTTTACCCGGAAAAGCGGCGACGTCGCCGCTATTGGCGCTGCCAGGCGGATGGCATGGTCCATGCGGTTAAGGGTTCAGAGCGCGGCGCCGATGCTCGTTTCCTTCCACGTTGCCACCTTTCCGCCTGGAGCCATCGCTCCTTTGGAGAACCCTCATGAAGATCAACTGCCATGAACCACGAGAGAGCCTGCCCTGCTCGCGCATGCAGGCAGCGATGCGAACGCTGCGCCGAGGTGTCCTGTTGGTGCGTGTGCTCGCGCTATGCGCGAACAGCATCGCCTATGCCCAGCCCCCCGCACCGGCCCAGTCATTGGTCACGCCAGAGCAGACGTTTGCGCAGGGTTACCTCGAAGCCGTCTCCACCGGCTATGACAACGGCCAGGCGCTGCTGGGATCCGAGGGCATGGCACCCGTGCGGCTGCCGCATTCGCCCGCCCCGCAGTTCAGGCCGTCCCCGGCGCCGTCCGTACCGGCACCCACGGCCGCAAATCCGTCGGTAGTCCCGGTTTCGCAAAAGACGCGCCGCGAATAACCGCGGTGAGCCGTGAGAACGACGTGCGCCCCCGGGGGGCGCATCGTGCAATCACGCCGTAATACCGTCATGTCCGCCGCAGCGTCGGCTTGCGCTTCAGGGAATGCCGCACCCCAAAAACAAAAAACGCACTACGTCGTCAAACGTAGTGCGTTGTCTTGTACTGCGAATCCTGGTGGACCGAAGGAGGATCGAACTCCCGACCTCTGCATTGCGAACGCAGCTCCCCCGGTGGAGTCGGGCGACCGTTTGGTCAATTGTGGAGCGGCTTTCCGGGTTCGCTTCAAGATTATTTGTTTGGCTTGTCACCCTGCTGTCACCCTTGGGGCAGTGATGGCAACCATCCGACAACGCAATGACCGCTGGCAGGCAATCATCAAGCGGAAGGGGTATCCCCTTCAGACGAAGACTTTCGACCTGAAAAAGGACGCCGAGAAGTGGGCACAGCAGCAAGAACGACTGATCGACACCGGCGACTGGACCGACAAGTCTGAGATCAAGCAAACCACACTCGCGCAGCTTCTGGACCGCTATGGCGAGGAAATCAGCACGGCCAAGCGCGGAAGTCGGTCAGAAGCCTACAGAATCGGGCGCTTCAAGCAGCAAGACCTTGTCAAGTATTCCCTGTTGGCCATCACACCGCAGATGATCGCATCATGGCGGGACGCCCGACTGAAGGAAGTTTCGCCCGGCACGGTGCTGCGTGAGCTTCAACTTCTTGGGCATGTCTTCAGCGTCGCCATCCGAGAATGGGCGATTGCGCTTCCGGCAAACCCGGTAAGTCTTGTCAGCAAGCCAAGCGCCGGTAAGCCGCGTGATCGGGTGCTGACGCCGACACAACGTGAGGCGCTGGTCGGCAGTTGCGGACAGTGCCAGAATCCGTGGATCAAGCCGGTCGTGGTCTTCGCCTTGGAAACGGCGGCACGACGGGGCGAAATCCTTGCCCTGAACTGGAAGGATGTTGACTTGAACCACAACACAGCTGGACTGAAGATCACCAGGACCGGCCAGCCACGGATCGTTCCCCTGTCTCCGCCTTGCGCTTCGATGTTGGCGTCCTTGCCCAGAAGCGTCAGCGGTCCAGTCTTCCCTGTCTCAGTCGAAGCCCTGAAGCAGGCATATGAACGAGCAGTCGGAAGGGCAGGCATTCATGACTTCACGTTCCATGACCTGCGACACGACGCCCTCACCCGACTAGCTGGACAGGGCTTCTCAGTGCTTGAACTGCGTGCCATATCGGGGCACGCCACCGCGAATATGCTTCAGCGGTATGTATCAATTGACGCCAGAGAACTGGCTAGGAAGTTGGCCGTCAACGGCTAGACTCAGACCCGGTCGCAAGGTGGCGAGGTCGCCTTTCTCTTGGGCCACTTCACCCATCGGCACGATCTGCGCCATACGGCAATTACTGACAAGCGGCACACGTCGGTATTCTGGCTCCCGCAACCTTCGGAAGCGCAAACAAGAATCCCGCCGAAGCGGATTGCCGGGATCATCAAACTCGAAGCATCCTATTCGGAAAAAATGCTCGTACACCACTGGGACTCACAAGGAATCCCGTCACGGTCACCGTCCATCTCAGTGTTGGGACAGTTTTTCAGGAAATATTTGGCCTCTTTGCAAGAGGTCATCTGAGAACAATATTTCCGTCCATCGCACTGAAATGGGCTAGACGCCATCGATACTGATACTGGCACCTGAGTCGAGTCAGAAGCCAACGATTCGGGCCCGCCGAACTTCGGGGCGATGTACTTGTATCCGACACCAAAGAAAACGGCAACAGCGATCAATCCAGCCAGACGGGGGCCGATTGATCTTCCTTGGCGGACTGGCGCTTGCGCACGACTTCGACGCGATACTGACGGACTAGCCCCGGTCCGTTGGACAAGGATGGCCTTTTTCTTGCCATCTTTATCGAGCATTACAAGGAACGTCAGCGACTCACCAACCTTCGGCTGACCACCCTGCTTGGGGTAGGCTGATATATGAACGAAGATGTCCCGACCACCACCTGACGGGGCGATAAACCCGAACCCTTTGTCGCCGTTCCAAGTTTTGAGCGTCCCGTTGATACGTGTATTCATGGATGGTGGCGAGTCAACAATTATTGCAACGTGATTATCACGTGGCCGTGGTTAATGAATTGACAACCCGCTGACCTCATGGCTTGCCCCGTCCCCGATGAGATCAGGCGGCACGTGGAAGCCTGACCCGGCACCCCTTCGAGTAGTTGCGACAACCCCAGAAGGAACCGCCCTTCCCTTGTCGTTCCACCATCTTGATGCCGCAGGCCGCACAAGTCGGGGTCTGGTAATCACCTTCAAACGCACGTGTCAGCAGCCTCGCTTGCTTCTCGGCATCCAAGGCACGGATGCGCTCGACAATTCCCGCACCATCAAGCAACTGGATACCGGCTTCGGCAGCGTAGTCCTGCACGGGCTTCCCGATAAATCCGGCAAGCGACCAGAAAACGCCCCGCTTCACCTGCTTCGAGTGCATGACCCCACCAAGTGCCCGATGAGGTTACCCCGCTTCGTTGGACTGGTCTACATAACCGAACCGACACTTATCACTGCGGCCCCGTCCAAACGCAGTGCCATCACTGGTACACCAGCACCGGAATATCGCTGTGCGCGAGAAGCTTTTGGGTTTCCCTGCCATGCAAGATGCCCTGAATCCCTCGCCGCCCATGCATCGCCATAACGATCAAGTCACACGCACGCTCTTGCGCGACATGAATAATGGCCTCATAAGGATGCGCGTGGATGACTGAGACGGTATCGCACCGGACATTCGCTGCCTCTGCTTCGGTGGATACGGTCCTCAGATGGCCAGCAATCGCTTTACGCGCCTCTTGTTCGTACCGCTCTCGCAAACCGGCCAGCATAACAACCTGATAACCGTGAAGGCGGAGGTCCGGGATGACGTGGATTGCCGTTACGCGGGCGAGGGAGTCGTGGGCAAAGGAGATGGCCTTGTGCAAAGCCGCCACTGGCAAATCCGAGCCGTCAACGGCAAGCAACATATGTTGGAACATAGTGGATTCCTCACTTGTATGCGCCCCCGGAATTCTGAGAATCAACATCGCCGGCTCTCAAATGACCGGCGTAACAGATTCGACCCAGTATAGGTCGCGTCCATGCGCCTTGCACCAGTTAATGAAGGCCAAGGGCGGCTGACATAAGTGACCGGGTCGGCATACACATGGTGTCCAAAGCGGGTCCGCCCAAGGTGCTGAAATCCGAGGAACCGTCGATCAGCAAATGACCACGGAACATCAAGTCAGCGTCCCCAAGGCTATTGCTTGTGCCAGATGCGACCGCCGTATTGGAAACTGTTGTCCGCCAATGGAAGCGGCCATCTACACCAACGGTGACACTGCTCCACCGGACCAGTGCCTACCAATGGTCGTCGGAACAATGGTGGTGCCAGCGGTCATGCGACTGTGACAACCATTGGGGACATACACAACGGTCCACGGTCCACGCCCCCAACGGCTACAGCCAGCACTGTGAATGTTGAACGGGACTGCATTGGTCAGGACCATTGCCCATAGGCGGGGGCAATGGTGCAGCAACAGTCTTCGACTGTGGCAACGATGACTGTGACCGATTGTCAATGGTCGGCACAACTGAACGAAACCGTTGATCCTATGCCAGGCCGTGTGGCATTCTTCGGGCCGACAGGCACAACAATCCTGGCACCCTCATGTCACCCTGCGGGGAGAAAAGCCAGACAGAAATCTGAGGAAGCCAGAATAGAAAAAGGGCTTGGCGAGATGCCAAGCCCTTGATTTCATTAATTTTATCCTGGTGGACCGAAGGAGGATCGAACTCCCGACCTCTGCATTGCGAACGCAGCGCTCTCCCAGCTGAGCTATCGGCCCGTGACGAACGATTGTAGCTCAGTTTTTCGCGGCTGTTCAATCACGTTGCCATGCCTGCGTTGCCGGTCATGCCGCGCACCGTGGGCAGGTTCAACGGGCGGGCGGTGACCTCGCCGGAGGCGCGCAGCCACTGGGCCATCAGGTCCCAGATCGGCGGGCTGCCGCTCTGGCGGGCGTCTTCCGAGACGGGTGCCCAGCCGGCTACCTTGTAGGTCTTGTCGGCGTCGATGGGCCGGCCCTTGAGGCGCATCTCGGTGATGCGTTTTCCCATCGATGCGGTGGGGTCGATGGTGTATTGCAGGCCACCCACGCGCACCATGTCGCCGCCTTGCTGGTAGTAGGGATCGGGGTTGAACAGGTTGTCGGCCACGTCTTCGAGGATGGTCTTGATGGTCTCGCCGCTCATCGCTGTGACGGTGGTGTGGGGATACGTGATGGCGGTCTGGTCCATCAGGTGTTCCATGGTGATGGCCTGCCCGGGCAGCAGCGTGGTGCCCCAGCGAAAGCCGGGCGAGAAGGCGATCTCGGCGCCCTGCACGTCCATCAGGCCGTCCAGGATCAACTGGTCGAACGTGCCGTTGAAATTGCCGCGGCGATATAGCAGGCCGCTGTTGCGCGCCAGCACTTCGCCGAGTTGCTTCTCGTACGGCGCGCGCACCTTGGCGATGAGCGCGTCCATGGCGGGATCGGCGGCGAGGTAGTTGGCGAAGACCGGCAGCAGGCGGTAGCGCACGCCGCTGACCTTGCCGCCCTTGACGTCGAAGTCGAGCACGCCGAGGAACTTGCCGTTGGACCCGGCGTTGGTGACCAGTGTGGTGCCCCCGGCGTTGCTGACTGGCACCGGCGCGGGCATGCCGTCGTGCGTGTGGCCGCCGAGGATGGCGTCGAGCCCGCGCACGCGCGAGGCGAGCTTGAGGTCCACGTCCATGCCGTTGTGCGACAGCAGCACGACCACCTGCGCGCCCTTGCCGCGCGCCTGGTCGATGACCTGCTGCAGGTTTTCTTCCTGGATGCCAAAGGTCCAGTCGGGCGTGAAGTAGCGCGGGTTGGCGATCGGTGTGTAGGGGAAAGCCTGGCCGATGATGGCCACCGGCACGCCGTTCATCTCGCGGATCACGTAGGGTTCGAAGACGGGATCGCCGAAGTCGTTGGTCTTGATGTTCTGCGCGAGGAAGGCGATCTTGCCCTTGAAGTCGCGCTCGACGATCTCGGTGACGCGCTCGGCGCCGAGCGTCATCTCCCAGTGTGGGGTCATCACGTCCACGCCCAGTGCCAGCGCGGCGTCGACCATGTCTTGCCCGCGCGTCCACAGCGCGGTGGCGGAGCCCTGCCAGGTGTCGCCGCCGTCGAGCAGCAGCGCGCCGGGCCGCCCGGCCTTGAGCTGCTTGACCAGCGTGGCGAGGTGGGTAAAGCCGCCAACCTTGCCGTAGCGGCGCGCGGCTTCAGTGAAATCGAGATAGGTGAAGGCGTGGGCCTGCGCGCTGCCGGGGGCGATGCCGTAGTGGCGCAGGAAGGCCTGCCCGACGAGGTGCGGCGGCTTGCCCGCGTAGTCGCCCACGCCGAGGTTGACGTTGGGCTCGCGAAAATGCAGCGGGCGCAGTTGCGCGTGGCAATCGGTGAAATGCAGCAGGTGCACATTGCCGAAGCGTGGCACGTCGTAGAGCTTGCCGGCGGCCTGCGCGGCTTGCGCATCGGTGGCGGGAAAGGTCATGCCGCCGGCGCCGGCGATAGCCAGCACCTGCAGGAACTCGCGTCGGTTCATTGTCTCGTCCTGTGCATGTCATGCGCCGGTGTCTGGCTCTTGCGACCCGGCATCTTGTGGCCGATGTGGCCGATGTGGCCGATGTGGCCGATGTGGCCGATGTGGCTACTTCTGCGTTGGCGTGGCGTACCTGGCCAGCGCCGCGACTTCCTCTTCCAGCATCTCGCCAACCTCCTTCTGCACGACCTTGCCGTGGGCGTCGATCACGTACAGCTCGGGCAGGCCGCGGCGCTTGCCGAGCGCGGCGCGCAGCGCGGGCGTGTCCATCGCGGCCGGGAAGGTGTAGCCGTGTTTCGCCATGTAGGCGGTGGCGTCGCGAGGGTCCTTGTCGATGCTGAGCGCCAGCACCTGCAGCCCGCCGCGCGCGCCGCCGGTGCTCTCGAAGAGCTTTTGCAGGCGCGGGTTCTGCAGTGCGCAGAATGGGCACCACGATGCCCAGACTTCCACCACCAGCGGCCTGCCGGCCAGGTCGGCGGGCGTCAGGACCCGGCCGTCGAGCAACTGCACCGGCGGCAGGCGCACGGTGTCGCCTACCTCCAGCGCGGCGGCCGCGCCGCTCCAGGCCAGTGCGGCAAGCAGGAGCAGCACGCGCGCGCGCCGCAGCGAGCCTGCCATGTGGCTGGGTGTCATCGCGCAGCCTTACTGGTTGACCGGCGAGGCCGGGTCCAGCAGCAGCGCCATCACGTCGCGGATCTGCTGCTCGGTGAGGATGCCCTTGTGCCCGAAGCGTGGCATGTTGGAGCAGGCCGCGAACGCGCTGGAATCCCAGATCTTGCCCCAGGTGTACTTGAGCACCGCCTCGGAGTCGCCGCGCAGCTTGCCGTACTGGTACAGCGACGGGCCGATATTGCCAAACGAGATCTCGGCCTTGGTCATCTGGTGGCAGGCATAGCAGTTGGCGCCGTTGGGGCTGCCGACCGCGTCGGAGAACTGCATGCCGCGCCCGTTCTGGGCGGTCTTCTCGCCTTCCTTCCAGTCGCCCAGCCATTGCTTGTCGGCGGGGTACTTGATCTGCTTGAACTCGGCGGCCTCGATCTTCCTGGCCACCGCGGCTGGCACCTTGGAGCGGTCGGGGTAGTCGCTGCAAGCCTTCTGCATGGCGTCGCGATCGAGCACGCCTTCGACCGTGGCGGGGCCCTTGGAGGTAAAGGAGCTTTCGATCAGCGTCTTCATGTCGGCGTCGCTGACGGCGGCGGCCTTGGCGGTGATGTTCGCAGGCTTTGTGGCCTTGGCTGGCTTGGCGCTGTCCTGCGCGTGAGCCACGCTACCCATGCAGGCCAGCATGGCGAACGTGGCCAGCGTGCCTTGTGCGTATTTGTGCGCTTGTTTCATCTCTGCTCTCCCTTGCCTCAGCGCTTCATGGCCGGACCGTCGTATGTGCCGCCGTTTGCGTTCCTGGCGAGGAACAGGCTCAGCGCGGTGATCACGTCGGAGCCATAGGCGGGTTCGGGAAAGCGCTGCTGGCGCAGGCAGTCGTAGAGGCGGTGCTGCATCGAGCGTACCTCGCCCTGCGAGACGCGGTAGGCGGGCCACGTGGTGTACGCGGCTTGCGCGCCTTGCTTGGTCAGCAGGTTGGGCAGCTCTTGCAGGCGGATGCGCTGGCCGTCCACGGCGTGGCAGGTGGCGCAGGCGAAGTCGTAGGCGCCGCCACGGTAGAAGAACATCTTCTGGCCGAGGGCGTACACGCGTTTTTCTTCAGGATGGTTCAGCTCCACGTTCATCTTGATGCCGCGCGATTCGCCGGCCACGAAGGCCACCAGGCGCTCGATGTCGGAGGGCTTGCCGGTGGAGGCGAAGGGATTCTTCATGGCCTCTTCCTGGGTCAGGCCCTGCAGCGTCACGCGGCAGTAAGCCAGGCGTTGCTCCAGGTCCATCACGCGCCCGGTGTCCTTGAACAGGCGCGGCAACTCGGCGTAGGCGCCCTTGGTCACGCCGGGGCCCTTGCCCAGGTCGCATTGATCGAGCGAGGCGTTCTTGGGGCCGGCGGGCTTTTTCCAGAGTTCCTCGCCGGCGGCTTCCCACAGTTCCGCGGGGTTGCCCTCGGCGAGCATCTGCCGGTACTTGGCGATTTCCTCGGCGGTGCTGCCCTGGGCGTGCACCGCCGCGGCGGCAAGCGCCACGGTGCCGGCCAGCGCCAGCGCGGCGCCGGTGTGGCGGCGTCTGATCGTTTTCATGGGGCTTCTCCTCGGGGCCTCGGAGCCTGCCGCCGTGTGGCGTCAGTCCGTGCGGGCCCATCTTATGGCTTGTCTTCCCGTTATCGGCGCCCGGTGCGGGCCGGCTCTTGCGCGGGTGCTGCTTGCAACCTCTAACAACCTCTATTTACGGCTTGCGTATCTACAGCTTGCGTATTTACGGCTTGATATAGGCATAGCCTTCATCGAACTGCAGTTTGGCCACTTCCACCACGCCAGCCTGTACCACCTTGGCTTCCATCAGCAGGCTGGACTCCGGAATCTTGCGCGCCATGAGCGTATTGCGGCAAACGCGGAACTCGACGCCGGAACTGGCCAGCGCGCCGACCGCCGCCTCGAAGGTGTTGCCGCGCGCGTCACGCGCGCCTTGCACGATGAAGTCCACGCCGTAGCCAAACGCCACCACCACGATCTTGGTATCCGGCGCGGCGTTCAGGTGGTTGCGCAGGTTGGCCATGGCGCGCACTGCCTGGTCCGTGCCTTCGGACAGCTGGTAGACCACCTTGACGCGCCCGCCCTTGCCCGCAGCCGCCGGCGCCGCTTGCGCCGCCGCCTTGGCGGCCAGGCCCATCGCCGCCAGCGCCGCCGTTGCTCGAATAAATGCTCGCCGCATGATTGCTATCCTTCCGGTCGCGCCCCCGCGCGCACCATGCGCCGGCCCGGGCCCGACATTCGACCTGAACCATAGCAGAGGATGCCGCTGCCCGCTCGGCCAGGCCGGTACCGGCCCGTAGCCGGTTCGATCAGGAAATGGTGGCTTCGTCGGTCCGCTTGTCGCCGCGGTTGTCGACCCAGGTCACCGTGACCTTGTCGCCCTTGGCGCCGCCCTTGAACTTGAAGTTCAGGAAGGGATCCTTGGATACCGCCGGGCCGAACTGGGCCTGGAATACCTCCTTGCCTTTGCACTGTGCCGTCACGCTCTGGATATGCCAGGCGGGAATGATCTTGCCGGACGCGTCCTTGCGCTGGCCGGTTTCCATGTCATGCTTCATCAGGATCTTGACGTCGACCACACCGCCGCTCTCGGCGGCACGTACGCGCATCGGGTCTGCCATGTTCTTTCCTCTTTCAGGTAATGGTGGGGCGGGAAATCCGCTTGGGTGGATGGGAGCGTGGCCTCAGCCGCCGCAGCCACCCAGCGTCACCTTGATTTCCTTGGACGCCACGTACCATTTGCCGCCGGCCTTGACGGCGGCGTACACCATCGAGGTCTGGCCCATCTTCACCCGCGTGGAGACGAAGGGCTCGGTGCCGGCCGGGATGATGAAATCCGCTGCCAGCGTGTTGGGGTTCTTTTCCACCAGGATGGCGATCTGCTCGGTGCCAGGGATGTTGCTGGTCACGGCGACCGGCACCACGGCGCCGTTCTCGGCGATGTCGGGGGCGGTAAAGACAATGGCGGTGCTCTTCTCGGTGCCGCTGCCGCCAAATGCCTTGATGACGTCGGCCACGCTCTTGCCGTCGAAGGCGGTCTTGTTCCACTCCGCCGCCTGCGCCTTGCTGATCAGGCCGGTGGCGGCCATCAGTGCGAGCACGGAGGTGACCCGCAATACGTCTCGTCGTTTTGAATGCATTGTTTCCTCTTCTCCTGCGTTTTCCGTTCCGGCTTGGTTTTCTGTTGGCCTGCCGCGCTTTTTTTTCGCGCCGCAGCGGGCGGTGCATTGCCGCCCTCGCACAGGGGCGCCATCGGCGCCCCTTTGGTCCCGAAGCCGTAACCGGTCCGGGCAGGGCTTGCCCTGGCTGTGCTTACTTGGCCGGGGCGCCTGCCAGCACCCACTCCACGACCGTCTTCAGGTCGGCATCGCTCAACGCGGCATTGGCGGGCATCGGCACCGGGCCCCAGACGCCAGAACCGCCGCCCTTGACCTTCTTGGTCAGCGTTGCCAGCGCGTTCTTGTCGCCCTTGTACTTGGCCGCCACGTCCTTGTAGGCCGGGCCAACCAGCTTCTTGTCGACCTGGTGGCAGCCCATGCAGGCGTTCTTGTTGGCGATTTCCTGGGCCTTGGCGGCATCGACCGCAGCGTTGGCCGAGGCGGCGCAAGCCAGCATCAGCGTTGCGATGACAAACTGCTTCATGGATATGCTCCGAACTTTGAAGAGCCGTGGGGACGGCGAAAAGCCCGCTCGCTGCCAGTATTGCCTGTCGGCACGGCCGGCGCGGCGGCGCGCTGGCCGCGCCACGGGGCGGCCAGTCCGCTATTTTGCCTCAAGAATCCACCCCACCACGGTGCGCAGGTCGGAATCGGGAATCTGCGCCTGGGGCGGCATCGGCATGCTGCCCCAGGC